>JBIIJF010000028.1:0-8721 GCA_044234015.1 Candidatus Babeliales bacterium | reverse complement strand
TGCAAGAGTAGGGGCATCGACAGCAGCAGCTTTTGGTGCAACGGTTGGCATGCCTGTTAGTGTTACTGGCTCCCATGGATTAGGGGCCATGCTGTCATTGTTGTAGTACAGAAGCTGTTTGCCATCAAATGAGACGCAGTAAATGCAGCTGTCGCCAATAGCAACAGATTCTGTTTTTCCAAGCTCATCATCAAAGCCATCAGGAATTATAAGGGCAGGTAGTGCCAGTGCGCTTGTTTTTGCTTCTGTAGCTAGGCCTGCAGCTACTTGGGCATTTTTTAGGGCATCCGCAACATCTTCTATGACTGATGAGCTCGCAGCGGCTGCCTCTGCCTTCGCTACAGTAGCAAGTTGTGCTTTTGCGGTGGCTGCGAATTCAATTATGCTTTTTTTGATGCCTGATGATGCTGGAACTTTTTGTAATAACCCTTGTAAAGCATCTGTTGCTGACTGAATAGTTGCTAGGTATGCTGGAAACTCTTTTATAGCAGCAGTTTTTGCGGCTTCTAAAGCAGGCCCGTAGTCATCAGCATTTTTTTTAGCCGCATTGTAGGCATTTTCGGCAGCGCTTTTTGTGCTACTGGCGTTGGCAACTGCTATATTGATTGCATTCCTATCACTGCTATGTTGGGCTATTAAAATTGCATTGTTTATATTTACTACAGCATCATCTAAGATTGCGCTAGCTTGGTTCCATTGTTCTTTTATAGAGTTAATAGTGGCTGCGGCTGCAGCCCTTTTTGCCAGGTCTGCAAGCTGAGTAGCTCCAGGTACCCCATTTTTTTTGCTATTGTACAGCAAATTGGTGAGTGTTCTTATTGAGCTATTTCGTTGGTTTGTTGTAATAAATCCCTCATCAATGTAAAAAATTGTTCCCGTATTGCTTGTTCTAATGTATTGTCCGGTCACAATGCCACTGTATTCGGTATTTTGAATATTATACCTCTTGTAGTCAGTGGTCATTAGGCCATAACAGCCATGAATTCTCAAGGGTGCTCTGTAAGGAATACGATTATCGCCAGCAACCACATTTACAGGGGAAAAGCTGAATAAGTAGTCGCCCTTATCATTACCGCTTGATCGCATAATCTCGGATATTGTTGCTTTGGTATTAACAGAGTAGCCAAGGCCTTTATCTTTACGTGCAGCACACAGAAAACCACCGTATAAGGTGCTTTTAAGTAGAATCGTTGGTCCTGCAAGTCTACCATTAACTTCTGCTCCATCGGTTTCGCCAAATGGGCCTTGCACTTGGAATCTCATGCGGGCATCAGAATCAGCCTCTACTGCGGCTGCAGTATATTGTTGGTAGGGGGCATACTGATATGGTCTGCTGAAAAGGCGCAAGGCTTGGTTTGCACTGCCGGCTTTGTAATCATTAAGGCCATTGCTATCACTGCCTTTTCCATACGTGCCAATGCCAATAAGGAACTGATCAGTAGTGCTTAGGGTAATGATATCGCCACGTTTGAGGTAGCGAGGGCCAGGGGTTGATGCAAAGATCGTGTTAAAAAACCCTAGCGTGGCTATTCCAAGAATAATACCGTAATGTTTGTATACGTTCATTCATAAACTCCTATTTGGGATCAATAAGACAAAAAAACGATTTTAATATATTTCTATTCTGGTCAAGTGAACAACGACATGTCAATTAATTTATTTCAATTTGAAAATGTAGGCTACTGCTGTGTTGTGTTGCCCACTTCGTGTCGTCATCTTTGGTATTTTCCCTAACTTTTTTTATACTGGTACCTTCAAATAGTGTTTTGGCATTTTTGTAAGGGTTTTAATGTTTAATTTTCTTAAAGAAAAAATTAAAAAAATATACACATCGGTAGCACAGGGGGTAAGTGCCCTTTTTAGTCAGGGCACCTTTGATGAAGCGTTTTTGAAGCAGTTGTCAGACTTATTGATTACTGCGGATACTGGTGTGAAGACCTCTGCTACTATTATTGATCGTCTCAAAGAGGCTATGCGCGGAAAGTCATCAGCGGATCTTGCGCAGGCAAAAATTGCGCTTGAAGGTATTTTGAATGATTTACTAAGGTCTGCGCATCATGCAGAGGCATTTCCTAAAGTTCTGATGATGGTAGGTATTAATGGTAGCGGTAAGACGACATTTGTAGCAAAGTATGCCGCATTGCTCAAAGCTCAGGGCAAGCGGGTCATGGTGGTGGCGGGGGATACATTTAGAGCTGCCGCAACCCAACAATTAGCAACTTGGGCCGAGCGTGTTGGGGTGACGGTGTTTATTGGTAAAGAAAATCAGGACCCTGCGGCAGTTATTTTTGATGCCTGCGAGCAATTTAAGCAGGGTAGTTATGACCATATTATTATTGATACGGCCGGTCGTTTGCAGACTAAAGTTAATTTGATGAAAGAGCTGGAAAAAATTAAAAAGATTTTACAGCGGCAGCTTGGCGATATGCCTATTTGTACATGGCTTACGCTTGATGCCATGCTCGGGCAAAATAGCCTAGCGCAGGCAGATATTTTTTATGAGGCAACCAAAGTAAATGGGCTTGTTTTGACTAAGCTGGATGGGACTGGAAAGGGGGGCGTAGTTTTTGCCGTGACGGCAAAACTACAATTGCCAATTGTCTACATTACCTTTGGCGAAGGCCTTGAGGATATGAAGCTGTTTGATGCTGGCGAGTATGTGCATAATTTGTTACATAGTTAATGTACTGACCAGGAGCATTGTATGAAGCATATTTTTTACGTTACATCAAACAGTGGCAAGTTTGCAGAGGTTCAAAGTTATTTAAAGCGTCATGCTCCAGAAATTGCACTAACGCGTGTTGATATGGATATTGAAGAGATTCAATCTGCAGACCAGCACGCTGTTGCTTTGGATAAGGCAAAAAAAGCATGGAGCATTCTTAAGTCGCCCCTGCTGGTTGATGATGCCGGTATTTATTTTGAGCGTTGGCGCCAGTTTCCAGGGGTGCTCACAAAATATGTTTTTCAGGGGCTTGGGATGGAAGGCGTGCGACGCTTGATTGATGAGGGCGACCGTGGGTATTTTGCTCTTTGGTTGGTCTATGTTGACGAGCAAGGAGTATGTTATCCATTTGAAGGGCGCTGCGCAGGGCGCTTGACCCCAGATTTTAAAGGGGCGGCTCATGAAGATTTGCCTTACGACCTTTGCTTTATTCCCGATGGCCTTGAGCAGACCTATGCCGAAATTAAAAATAATCCTGCCTATGAGTCATATTTATATCGTATTCGAGCAGCTCAAGCCTTTTTGCTATGGTTTAAGCAATTATGAAAAATGTTCAAGCGGCGCTTGCTAATGTACTCCGTAACCTTATTGTCGCTCTGCTGGATGTATGTGAAGGGGAGCGCGAGGCAACTGCTGAAGCATGGCTTTTACTTGCGCACGTAACAGGTTTATCTCGTTCAGCGCTGCTTGCTCAGCCGGTGTGCATACTTACTATCAAGCAGGATATGGCTTTGCAGGAGATGCTTGTGCAACGTGTGCAGCATCGTAAGCCCCTGCAGTACTTATTAGGCAGCGCACCATTTCTTGATGTGACGATTACGGTAAGGCCGCCAATGCTTATTCCCCGCCCTGAGACGGAGGAGTGGGTTGCGTGGTTGCTTGGTCAGCTGAGTGCGGTTAAGGATAAGCCATTGCGGATTTTGGATTTGTGCACGGGAACGGGCTGCATTGCGCTTGCACTTGCAAAAGGATTTCCGAATGCAGAGGTGTTTGGTATTGATATTGTTCCAGAGGCTGTATTGCTTGCACAAGAAAATGCTGCCCAGAATGCTATCACAAATGTAAAGTTTGTCTGTGCTGATCTGTGGGCTGGGGTTCCGAAGGGGGTATTTTTCGACCTGGTTGTGAGTAATCCACCATACATTACTGAAGCAGAGTTTGGTTCATTGGCTCCAGAGGTTGCGTTATGGGAAGATAAGCGTGCCCTCGTTGCAGCGGAATCCGGCTTGGCGGTTTATCGAGCACTGGCTGCCAGCCTTATGGCTCACCTGGATAAAAAAAGTATTGTCGCGCAGAATGGCTTGCCTTCTGTTGTTGTTGAGCTTGGGTCTGATTCTGGTTCGGTTGAGTCGATGTTTATGGCTGCTGGCCTTGCGAAAGCTTCTTTGAATCGTGATTTGCATGGTTTTTATAGATGGCTCTCTGGGCAGATTTGACAGGAGCATGCCTTTCGGGTAAGGTGGATGGGTCTTAAGGCATGACCCTACAACAGGCTAAAACAGCAATGTTTTAGATAATTTCTTTTAAATTCTTTGTATTCGTGCATCAATTGTTACAGATAGTATTGCACGGTACGCTGCCACTAACCAGCTAAAAGTTTCAAATAGGATTTTCATTCTGGCTGATGGCAGCAATTTGAAGAAGATAACCATTTTATGGAGAAATGTTATGGCATTTACTAAGTACGCAAAAACCCTAACCGCCGTATTTTTAAGTTTGAATTTTGGATTGAGTCTTCAATCAGGATCAAAACTTAAGGCACAAGGTTGCGACGCAAGTTCTATCCAAGAGTTGGCAAATCAAGCGGCTAAAGATTTTCAAAAAGTACGTGCAAAAAACCAAGGTAAGGATTATGACCGTTTGGTTGTAACCTTTGAAGCTGGTTCCAAGCAGGTAAAAGCCTACCCAAATGCGTACCACGCACCATCAGAGTTAGTTGCAAAAACAGTTTGTAACACCGTGCTACCAGCGCAAAAAGTTGTGGTAACACAACGTGAAGATCTGAAGACAGTTTGCGTAACAACCTATGATGCTAACAATAATAGAGTAATTGATTCAAAAACTGTCTCTTGCGGCGCATAAGCTACAAGTTTTAAGATGCTCCTGCTGCGGTGCAGTAGCAGGCATCTCTCCACTGGCAATAAACATCTCAGGACGTACATGCTTGAAAAAACAGTTAAAATTTTAAAAAATGTTTTCATAGTCTTGGTTATGATTCAATTCGTTCCAGGCATTATTCAAAACACGAAACATCTCTTGACTGATGCTACAGGCGCCGTAAAAGAAAAAGTGGGTCTTCTGGTGGTGAAAGGGATGATTTCAGATGCGACCTTCTACACAAAGCGCATTGAAGCATTTCTGAAAGATGATGAGATCAAGGGTCTCATTCTTCGTATAGACTCACCTGGTGGTATTGCAGGTTGCTGCGATAGCATCTTTAATGAACTCAAATATTTCCGTGCAAAAAAACCCATTGTTGCCCTCATTGAAAATGTTGGCGCATCTGGCAGCTATTATCTTGCCGCAGCATCAAATACTATCATTGCAAGCCAGGCATCAATCATTGGAAGTATTGGCGTTTTTATGCAGCTCACTAATGTTCGTCAACTTCTTGAATCATGGCATGTGACTCATAGTTTTATTGAATCTGGCAAATACAAGACCGTTGGTAGCATGGTTAATGACCTAACGCCAGAAGGCCGCGCATATTTGCAAAAATTATCAGATGGTCAGTACCAAACTTTTGTCAATACAATGGCAGATGCTCGTGGCCTCAAGGCAACCGAGCACACACTCTGGGCCGACGGCCAAGTCTTTACCGGCCAGCAAGCGCTCGAGCTCAAGTTAATTGACAAGCTAGGCTCTATTACCGATGCGATTGAAGAGATCAAGCGTCTGGCCAACATTACGACTGATGTGAAAGTGGTACAGGTTAAGAAAAATACCGGTCTATTGCGTAAGCTCCTTGCCGGTGGTGATGATGATTCAGATACCACGGTGAATTCAGCAGCAGCAACCGTTGCCTCGTTTGCTCAGCAGGTGACTGAGCAATTTATTGCCCAACAGGCTCAAAGTCCTGTTCAGGTTAATCTATAAAAATTTAAAAAAGTATATGAAGACTGAGCCCCTTTGAGAAATCAGGGGGTTCTTTTATTGCTAGCAACTACGTTTTAAGCTGTACTTCTTCGACCTGAAAGAAAGAAATCGATTGCTGCTTTTTATTGTCATCAGTGATTAGAAGATCACCGTTGGGCATAACTTGTTGTGCAATGCCAGAGCAGATGCTGCCATTTTTTTGGTGTACTGTGATTGATTTGCCAAGGTACTGTTGTTCGTCACGCCAGGCTTTGTAAATGCTGGCAAAAGCCATCTGTTGCCAGGCGGCATACCATGCATCAATAGCAATCAAGATCTCTTTGTAGAGCCCACGCATATCAATTGGTAGTTGTGTTGTTTCAGTCAGGCTTGTTGCAATCGGAAACAGTTCATGATCAGGGGGAAATGTGTTGTTAACGTTTAGCGCAAAGCCAGCAACCAGGCCACAGGCTATATCACCTTCCCAGATGACTTGTAACAGTTGCCCGCCACATTTTTTTTGATTGAGCATGACGTCGTTTGGCCACTTGAGCGAAGCGCCATATTTTTTGAGGGGATCGAGAATTCCTAGCGAAATAGCCATATTGAGCTGATTGAGACGAATACTCAAATCATCGCTGTGCATGAGCTTGAGGAGTGGGGGCTTAAGAACCATGGTAACGACTAGTTGGCCAGGCATAATGCACCAGGTGCGGCCTTGGCGACCACGTAGGTTGGTATACTCATCGGCAAGAAAAATAGCTCCATCCGGAGCTTCATGTATCAAAGATCTTGCCCAGCCCATGGAATCGGCTGTTGTTTGTGTTCGGTACAGTTTGCTACCAATAATCATTAGCGTCTACCGTAGTTTAATTTTGTTTTCGCGTTGCGTCTCGCGCTTGATATCGCGCTCTTTGATTGCATTCTTTTTGTCTGGTGCTTTTTTGCTCTTTGCAAGACCTATCTCTACTTTGATGAAACCACGAGCACTGATGTACATTCTGAGTGGAATAAGGGTGTAACCCTTGCGTGAAACGGCACCGATGAGTTTTAAAATCTGTTTTTTGTGGAGGAGTAGCTTGCGGCTTTCGCGTGTTGCTGCCTCTTGCTTCAGGTAGGCATGGGAGTAGCCGGCGATGTGGCAGTTGAGCAAATAAATGGCTCCGTCTTTTACGGTTGCAAAAGCATCCACCATGGAGACCTGTTTTGCTCGGACAGATTTAACCTCATCGCCCTTGAGGACTATGCCAGCTTCCAGGATCTCTTCAATGGTATAGTCGAAAAATGCACGTCGATTGATAGAAACAACATTCATGATTGCTTAACGTCTGTCTGTTTACGAAGGAGTATTTGTTTTACTAGTGGGTAGCAACATAATGCGGCTACGATACCAACAATATTGCCGCCGACCAGAAACGACCACACGCATAGTTTACCAGATCCTAGGTATTTTGCCAAAGTATCGGCAAGGCTTGGCAAGTGGTGGCGCAAGGTTTCTGCAGATAGCGCCAAATCAGGGTTTAATCCAAAAAAACTATGAATGAGCCAGTACCCAAAAACATAGTCAAAAGAGTACATGGGGACCATGGTCCAAGGGTTATTGAGCGAAGCGATAATGAAAACAGTTGGCAGATGCATCCCAAACAGAAACCGTGCTGCAAGAATCATCATGCTGTGCAGGCCGGGGAAGGGGGAGAAAGCAATATATAGACCTACAGCGCAGGAACGAGTAATCGTTGTTGGGGTGTAGCCAGACAGCAAAGCATTGGTTATATTTAAGCTGATTTTTTTAAACGGGTTCATGACAGGGCCTCTTAAAATCACACGAGTTAAAGATTGGCCCAGTATATCGCATAATGCAAGGAAGTGGTTATGAAGAGACAAATAATGTTACTAGTAGCATTGCATGCTGGAAGCGTATGTTTTGGCCTGGAAATGCGTGGGTATATCAAAACAGATGCAACACAGACGGATAAAGTTCCCAAGTTTGAGGTCCTTTATGCGGGCAAGCAGACGACGACCAATGATGAAGGTTTTTTTTCTGTACCTTTGGATGAGCGTATTAATAGGTACTCACTGCTGATCTGTAAAAATGTGAAGCAGAACTTTGTAAAGACTAACACAATTCGTAACGTTTCAATGGTGCCCGATAGTGAATATCGGTACTACGAATTTGAACGCATTGGTATTGCAGATGATCTATGGCGCCAAACTGAAAAGCGTTTGAATATTCAAAATCCCGTTGCGCCTGAGGGTTGTGTTATTGTGCGCATCGATCCACGATATGTTGCTCGCTTAGAGCCATGGCGGGTTACATTGGCTGCAAATGCTGTAAAAGTGCCTACAATTGTTCTCAAGAAAGAGATAGATGCAAAAATGCTGAGTGCTGAATCAGCAAAATCATTACTCCTCTCACTTGACGAAAAGCCGTTCCATGAAAGCATCAAAGAAGAGGTCAAGGCAGTTGCAGAAAATGATGCAAAGCCTGTGATGGTCTCACTGACACGATAGGACTATTGATCACTACCAGCTCCGGCACCGGTCCTAGAGGCCGTAGGTAAGCTAGCGCATATTGTTTGAATGCGTTGATCAAGGTTTTCTGACATCTCTTGCAGGATCTCCCTGCAGTGGCGGCTTTGGTGTTTTGGGGCAATAGCATTCCGAAGTGATGTCAATTTTACTGATAAAATATCACGATGCTTATGATCACGTGCCTGGGTGATTTTTGTCTGAGCTTCTTGGCAATATGATTGGGGAATAAAGATGCGCTTAACGAATATGCTTTCTAGCTCAAAGCGATGAAAATTTAACTTGCTAATCAATGCCTGAGAGTTTTCTCGAAGATCGGTAAGGAGCGCTACATAATCTGCATCAAAAACCATTTGTTCTTTTGGGCTAAGTTGCATCGCGTCTAGTTCTGC
>JBIIJF010000127.1:0-2889 GCA_044234015.1 Candidatus Babeliales bacterium | reverse complement strand
ATGTACGCCACCTGGTGTGGACCATGTAAAATAATGGCTCCTGTATTTGACCAAGTCGCAAAAGATGTTGCTGACAAATATAAGCTCGTCAAAATTAACGTTGATGAAGAGCGTGATCTAGCGGTACAGTACAACGTCTCCTCCATTCCAACATTCTTGTTCATTAAGGATGGCAAACTGGTTGCAAAAGAAACCGGCACCTTTAGCAAAGATACACTGCTAGCAAAGATGGCGAGCCACCTTGGCTAACCCAATACACGTCATTGCTCGGGCCATCATTGTTGATGATGGCCATATTCTTGTAACGCATCCTAGCCACGAAGCAGGTTACACCTACCTGCCTGGCGGCCATGTTGAAATCGGCGAACAAGCTGGCAAAGCCCTCCTCCGTGAGCTAACCGAAGAGCTTGGGATTACTGATGCCACTGTTGAAAATTTTGTAGGCACCATTGAGGCATGCTTCACCAGGAAGACTGGCGTGGTGCAGCATGAAGTCTGTTTGCTTTTTATGGTGCACAGCCCTTCACTGTCTCACGAACAGGTACCAGTATCCTGTGAGCCGCACATTGGTTTTAGATGGGTACCGCTTACCCAGATTAACTCAGCACAGATACTTCCCGTAGCAACCGTTACTTTCTTGCAGCAGCTTAATGCTGCCGTAAAACCATTTTTCTTTTCTGCGTTTGAAGGGTAGAGCATGGAGCAGTTTAAACAGAAATTTAAAGCCATCATCTTCGATATGGATGGCACCATTATTCAGACTGAGCACATCTGGCACGAGGGCACACTCATCTACCTAGAAGAGTATAAAATTACAGACTGTTCCCAACCGCACATCCAAAAATTTGTTGCCTCCTTGGTTGGCCATTCAGAAATAAACGTTGCCCGCCATCTTAAAAAATATTTCAACCTCCCTGCATCGCTGCAAGAAATTATTGCACAACGCGTTGTCTGCATCAAAAAAGCGCTAGAAAAACTGGCAACAGAAAAACCATGCTTTTTAAACGGTTTCCATGAATTCCATGCGGCCCTGCGCGCTCACAATATTCCAAGTGGTATTGCTACGAATGCTACCATCGACGGCCTCATGCACTACGCAGATCAGCTTGATTTCCACAGCATGTTCGGCAAACACCTGTACAGCATTTCGCACGTTGACCTTTTGGCAAAGCCAGACCCAGCGGTATTTTTACATGCTGCAAAACAGCTTGGTGTAGACCCCAGTGAGTGTATTGTATTTGAAGATTCTTATGCCGGTTTTATTGCCGCAAAAGCGGCTGGTATGAAATGTGTTGCCATACAGACGCAACTGAACGGCGAGCATTTGCACCTTACCCATGCATCTATCAAAGATTATCATGATGCGATGGAGGCATTGGAAATTTTGGTGAACAAAGAATAAATGGAGATGCAACATGAGCTTGCGTTGCTATCTGTTAACAGATCTGCCAGCAATTATTAAACTCTCCCATGATACCGTACACACGATCAATGCTCAAGATTACGCTCCTGAAGAGCTTGCCGTCTGGGCTCCTGAAAATGCAGATACTGAAAAGTGGGCCCTATCTCTAGCAAAAAACTACACGATTGTTGCCGAGCACAGTGGCATTATTGTTGGTTTTGGTGATTTAACAGCAGCTGGCATTATTGACCATCTCTATGTCCACAAAGATTATCAGGCCCGTGGCTTTGGCTACCGCATACTTTTAGCACTTATTGAGGAAGCTCAACGTCGTAGGCTCCCTGAGATCACTTCTGCCGTCAGCATTACTGCTCTACCTTTTGTGCTCAAGCTTGGCGCAGAGATCGTAGAAAAACAAACGGTAATGCGCAATGGCATCGCACTGACGAATTTCTTAGTGCGTAAAAAGTTGCATACACACTAGAAGAGGGGGGAGTTTTAAACTCCCCCCTCTTCTAGTAAATCAAATGAGAACAATTATGAAATTTATTTTCTCTTAACTAAATGATATTTGCCATTAATTTGTAGCTCAATCACTTTTTCGAATGTATTAGCCACATTATTTAGTTTCCACTTTAGGCGATCAGATACCTTATCTAGAAACCCCCTTCGCAACCAATCATTGACCGTTGCTACAATCACATCAAATGCAGGCTCTTTTTCTGCTTCGCTTGAGGTGCCTGTATTACGAATTACCATACAGGCTTCGACGATAACCGCTTCTGCCGTATCATGTTCATTATTTAAGCATGTAATACATGCTTAAATCACATACCTATTCTCACTACAGCTAGCAACATGACGAGGCTCAAAAGCTTCACGGGCCACTCGTGCCACTGCACGTCGCACTGCACCTGTCGCTGACGGCACGTGACCTTCAATCCTGCCTCGTTTCCGTGATGCAGCTTCAACCCCTTGCCCAACCAAAAAGCCACCCAATACAATTAATCCAATTATTCTTTTGTTCATACATATCCTTGTGTTGTAAAAATAAGTTTGATCCTACTAAAAACTATGGGCAGACAATCTAACAAGAAACACAAACAGCGCTATAAAAATCAATGTTTTTTGTTAAGCCAACAATCATGCCACTTCCACTACCTGATACCTAGCACCATCATACTGCCACCAACGGTGAGCTATGAAATAGATAAACGCCTTACGCTCAAAATCCCAGGTCATTAAAGCTCTATCAACACCAGGGCCATGAACAATATGCCCGTCATCTATCATTTGTCTCTCAAGAAAAAATCTATCATTCTCATCAAAAGATACCACTAATTTTCCCGCAGGATCATGTACTACTACTTTACAGTTCTCCTCAATACTCTGAGCTACAACTTGAAGCATATCTATTAATTCTCGATCTAAAAAGTGATCCCAGAGCTTAATTGTTGCCAATACAACAGCCAAAGCCTCAAGCAAGG
>JBIIJF010000126.1:0-2903 GCA_044234015.1 Candidatus Babeliales bacterium | reverse complement strand
CTATGCGCTCTTTTTGCAGGTAGCATCATGCGATGCACGCGTAGCGCACCTTAAACAACTTGCCATAAGCATCACAAAACAACGTGACCTCAAACAAACTGAAATTGCTCAGCACCTAGCGAAATTAGAGCTTCTCTCCACATCACCACGGCAGCTCAAAAAATCGATTGATGATTTTGAACTTGAGATCCGTAGCATCACAGAAAAACTCAAACCAAAGCTACGGCAGCTTGAACTGCTTACCTCAGAAAAACAAACCCTTGCCCTCTCGCATGAAATTGCCCTTTTGCGAGCACAAAAAGAAGCCTTGGCTGAACAGCAAATGGAGCAATGGCTCGATTATGAAGCCATGCGCGAACAGCACGAAAAAAATCAGCCCCTGCAAGAACAGTGGCAACAGAAAGCACACACAGAGCTCCAAGCCCTTAACGAGCAACTTGAGCAAACAGAAACATCGCTGGCAAACGCACACAGGGAACATGCAAAAATTACCGCTCTTCTTTCAGAAACATGGCAACAGCAGTATAACCGTATGAAATCACACATGCCTGACCCAATTGTCCACGTACAAAATGCTTCCTGTGGCGGCTGCTTTTATCCATTAGAATCATTAGTTTTAGTAAAAACAAAGCGCTTAGAAATTACTACCTGTTCCATGTGCCACCGCTTTTTAGTGTATCAAGCAGCACCCGCTGAACCACTCAATCCAGGATAATAATCACATGGAAAAACAGACAGATTTATTCGGCACGCCCATAGCACTTGTAAAAAAACCTGCCACCAAGGCAGTGCTTGATGATTTACACATTTTCATGGATGGTGCTTCGCGCGGCAATCCTGGCCCTGCTGGTGCTGGTATTTTTATGTTCCAAGGACAAAAAAACATTCTTGCCGAAGGCCTTTACCTTGGCAAAAAGACAAACAATCAAGCCGAATATCTGGCCCTCCTGCTCGCCGTGCTCTTTGTAGAAAAACTCATTGCAGAAAAAAAAGTCGCCTTCACACGCATACGCTTTTTCTCAGACTCAGAGCTCATGATTAAACAAATGAACGGCATCTATAAAGTTAAAAATGAACAACTGCAAGCACTGCACGGTATCATTACTACCCGGCTGAAAAAATATGTGTGTTCCTTCACGCATGTTCTTCGTGGAAAAAATGCTGATGCTGATGCTTTAGCTAATCTTGGCGTCGATCACAAGAAAAAAGTTCCTACCAGTTTTCAGAAAATTTTGGCAGACTACGGAATACATGTTTAAATTGCACCACCGAGCACAGCAGAAATGTTGCACATTATGGCTTCTTTGCTAACTCCCCGCTTATTCCCATATCTTCTTATTGCAGCCTTTTCCAACCATCTTGGCGCTGAAAACAGCCCAACGCCAACACCCTCAGTGCAACCACCACGCGTTATTCACGACCCTGAAATCAAGCACGTTCGCGTCCTCTTAGAAGAGCATGCATTCGATGAAACCCCCCATCTGGTTGTCCAAGGCAAGCAAGGGTTTGTACTCTCTTCACCAGTCGAAAATTCAAACGGCACGCTTTTTGATACCGATGAATTGCATATTTTATGTGAAAACAACCGACTTTACTTGCAATGCAAAGATGGCAAACACCGTCGCCTAAAGCACAATAGCCTAGAAATAAACAATCCCCATCAGAAGCTCACCGTAAGTGGTAAAACATACCAAGGCAGCATCATTATTCGCGTTGATCGCACCAATAAAAAAGTCCTGGTAATTAATAAAGTTGCGCTTGAAGACTACGTTTACTCCGTTGTCCGCAACGAATGTATACCCTACTGGCCACCAGAAATGCAAAAGCTGCAGGCTATCATTTCTCGAACCTACGTTGCCTACCAAATGACACTTTCACGCACAGGCAAGCCCCTATACAAATACTACGATATTTGTAACACCAATTTTCACCAAGTTTATAATGGCTCCCACAATATTGCACACATCCGCCAGGCAGTAGAAGAGACACAAGACATGGTTTTGACGCACAAAGGCAAAATCGCTTTAACAATGTTTGACATCTGTTGCGGTGGATCTATCCCGGCGCTCATGCGTTGCAAAGACACAAGCAAACCATATCTCATGCGCAAAAAAAAATGCACGTACTGCACTAAAAGCTCCCACTACACATGGAAAGTGGACATCAGCAAATCATCGCTCCTGAGTAAGTTGCAGGCTTTGCCAGCAACCAAAGAGGCATGCAAGGGCATAAAATCAATACAAAAGATTGCGGTTGTTGACGCTGACAAGGCTGGCATTGTACACAAGATCAAGATAGTTGGTAACAACAATAAACGTATTTTGCTTAGCGGCAGGGATATCAAACGCGCCTTAAGCCCACAGATTAACAGTCTTCACTTTACGATCAAACTGATTGACAACCGCGTTGTAATTCATGGACACGGACACGGTCATCAAAAAGGTGTTTGTCAGTTTGGAAGTAAGGAGCTGCTAGCTCGTGGGTGGACCATTCCTCGTATTTTAGATTTTTATTATCCTGGGGCCGTGCTAAGCCGATTGGCCTAAAATTGCATGCCATCTTCTCGTGTTCATGTGCTCGCGGGCGCGGTTCTCTTTGTACCACTTTACGGATTTATTGCCATCACAACAGCTGAAAATCCTTTTTCTTGGGCAGCTCAATGCTTCCTGCTTGGGATAACCCTGACGGGCGCTATTTTTCCGGATATTGATATTAAAAGCAATATGCAAAAAACATTTTACAAAGCACTGCTCTTCATGCTGCCAATAACGTTTTTTGTTAATTACCGGGCGGGCATAGTCCTGATGATTTTTGCTGGCCTACTCAAACTTCTTAAGCACCGTGGCATCACGCATAACCCACTGTTTTTGATTACAGCTCCCGTTGCAACCTGTATTTTGTGC
>JBIIJF010000125.1:0-2912 GCA_044234015.1 Candidatus Babeliales bacterium | reverse complement strand
TTTGCGGCAAATCATCCGTATCATACTCCTGTTATCGGTTACAAAGAAGACTTGCTTACACTCACTGCTGACCGAGTAAAAGCATTTTACAAACGGCATTATACCCCAGATCGCGCAACGTTATTTGTTGCAGGGGACATTGATCCTACTGAGATGATGGCTACTATTGAAAAGCAGTTTAGCACTATCCCAGCGAGCAATTCATTGCCAGCAAGGGCGTTTCCTGGTCCTGGTGCAGAGATTTGTGCACAACATGTACGGTTTTATGAAGATGTAAACTCAGACCATTTGCTGTTGTGCTGGCCAGTGCCTGGGTATAAAAAAGATCAACAACATATCTCGGAGATGCTGGAAGGTCTCTTGGGTATGGGGCAGGCAAGTATTCTCAATCGCGTACTTGTAGATCAGCACAAGGTTGCAGCATCGGCAGGGGCACAAAATTGGACACTGATGGAAGGGGGCATGTTCTGTATTATTGTAGAACCATTGGCTGGCAAAGCAGAGCGCTGTGTTGAGCTTGTGCAAGAAATACTCAAAAATCTGGCAATCAATGGGGCTCCAGCTGTAGACATCGAGCGTATTGCAAAAATAAAAATGGTCTCATTCTTTAATCAAATGATTGATTATCGAAGTCTTGTTGGTGATTGGATTTATTCTTATTTTGCAACAGGCGATGAGATGCATTTATTTGATAGTGTTGATCGATTTAATACTATTACCAGCGAAGATGTTAAAACGTTTGCCAAGGAGTATCTAGATTCATTTGTTATGCAGCGGTTAGAGGTATTGCCATTGCCAGCAGAGCAGAAAGCACGAAAAGAAGCACTGAAGCAAGCAGCTGATGAACTAGACAGGCAAATTCTGGCCAAGCACCAACGCACAGCACCACAGGAAGCTGTGCGAGCTGCTCTTGATTACCAGGCGCCAGCACAGCTTGAATTCACTTTGCCAAAGCCAGAGCGTGTTGTGCAGTTACCAAATGGTTTAACGGTCATTCTTACGCCACAGCATCATGTACCATTAGTGAGCCTGGGATGCTTTTTCAAAGAGGCCTCTTACTTGGGGGATGCCCGAGAAGGTGTACTAGTTGACTTGATGATGTCACTACTACTCGAGGGTAGCAAAGAGTTTACAAAAGAAGAAAATGTGAACTTTTTTGAGCAACGTGGAGCTTCTTACTCATTTGAATCTGGTGGCGCAGCGATGTCGTGTTTGGCGAGTGATTTTACGCAGCTCACCGAGCGCTTTGTCCACATTCTGCAGTTTCCAACCTTTGCTCAGGATGCCTTAGAAAAAATAAGAAAAGTTGCTATTGAAAATTGTGCGCGCAGCAAAGATAGTGCAAAAGATGTAGCATTTAGATTGCTCAAGAGTGCCTTGTTTAAGGGCCACCCATACGCATGGACCTTTGACGAAGCGATAGCAGATCTTTCTGCTGCAACAACCAGCTCTCTGTGCGCATTACATAAAAAGCTGCTTACGGGAGGGAATATGGTACTCTCTGTTACTGGTGATTTTAATGTTGATGAGATGGAAAAAGTTGTACGTCGGTATTTTGAGCCCTTGCCAGTTGGCGAGCAATCATTGGTTCTCCCGCCACAGCCAGAGATGCATGATGAAGAACAACTGACAGCAGAGCTCATGCGTGACCAAGTATTTTTAGTCTATGGTAAAAAGGCCCAGGTAACCGTGCATGATCCTGACTATTTGCCCCTTAGATTGCTCACGACTATCAGCTTTTATTCGCTTGGTTCTCGCTTATTTGAACTCCGCGAAAGAACAGGTTTGTTCTATACTGCGTTTGGTGAGCTAGCAGGAAAAACTGGTAAACAGCCTGGTTTTGATTATGTTGGGATGATTGTTAATCCGGAGAATCTTGAAAAAGCTGAGCAAGGCGTTTACGACTGCTTGGCTAAAATCGCCGAACAAGGCGTGACTGAAGCAGAGCTTGCTGGCGCGAAGCAATTGTATGAAAGTGGTTTAGTAGACATGCTTGGCAATAATGGCAAAGTGTGTAGCCTTTTCAATCGATTGCACTCATTGGGGTTGCCGTACGATTACTATGAAAATTCGCTCCAGCGTGTGCACGCAATTACAGTAGAAGAGCTTAACGCGGTTGCTGCTCGTTACGTGAGCAAGGATGGTTTTGTTCGTGTACGCGTAGGGCGCGTTTGAATAGAAAGTATCTGATGATGCCTGTGATGGGGTTGCAGCTGAGGAGCCGTAGTGCGATGCAGGGCAAACTCCACCACAAAGGCTCTTCCTGGAGCATTTTCAGGGTGTACTGCCCACAGGTGAGGGGATAAATACACACCGCGTGGCCCAGTGTGCTGCGCAGAACTTGATACACATTGACCAGTAGAGATGATTGAGCCATTAATTGTTCCTACTGGTTTTTTGCTGTGTGGGCAATAAGAAATGCCTTCAGCGTATCAAATGAACTTTCAGCAGATTTTTTATAGACAAGCAAGATCCAGGTAGTTGGCACCGTGTGCTGTGCATTTTCATAAAAAATAGCCTTAGCCCGACGGCGAACCAAGTTGCGCTCGTGTGCCTTGCCACTTCCCCGCGGCGTAACAATCAACAATTTGCTGTGCGTCGCAGAGCCTGGAGCCTTGAGGAGTTTGAATCCTCGGGCATAACCAGCAGCGGTTGCTATGGCGAATGCTGCTTGAACTTCGCTTTTT
Source organism: Candidatus Babeliales bacterium (assembly GCA_044234015.1). GTDB lineage: Bacteria > Babelota > Babeliae > Babelales > RVW-14 > CAIKAH01. Next base: position 225 of record JBIIJF010000125.1, on the reverse strand, counting down.
TCAAAATGAAAAAGTGGTTTGAATGAGGCTGGCATAGGAATATTTCCATCGTTTTGCTATAAAAAGAGATGAGCCAGTCTACATCAAGTTAGGTACAAAAAAAAGGCCATACATCTGCGTAAGTCTTTTTTCTTAGGCGTAAAAAGTATGGTTTTTAGGGTTTTTCTTTCTCTTCTTCTTCTGATAATTCATTGCAATACGTTATGAAATCATCGCGGTCACAAG
>JBIIJF010000027.1:0-8938 GCA_044234015.1 Candidatus Babeliales bacterium | reverse complement strand
TGCTGATAAAGGTGAACACGCAACGATGGCTAATCTTATAAATATGTACATTCAAGCACAATCTCCTGTAAAGGTGAATCTCGAAGAGGCTACTAAGAGTCTTCAAAAAGCTGACACAAGGATTGCTATCCCCACAAGAGGTTATTAAAAGATAGATCAACTACAAAATCGCCCTGGGGTGCTTTGCTGCACCCCTTTTTGATGTAGGGCCTTTTTTCAATATGATTGGTCGAGCAAACCACACACAGATGCGTGGGGCAAATCACAACCACCCTCCAGGTCCTAATATTTTTTATAACACTGTTGATCATCCCCTTCTTCACGGCTAGAGTAATTTAAAAAAGAAGAAGGAGTTTGAGTAATGATAGAGATTCAAGGACAGCTGACGCCCGAACAAATAGTCAGTAAACCAAGCAGTACTGCGCAAGAGCATCTGGCTATGAAGTCAGTGGCTCTTTCATCCCATTTACACACCATTACCGTCACGGTACCTGAGCAGCTCGCGTCGCTCCTCAGCAACCAAACACTCGAGCTATTCCGCCAGGGGCAGTTTGAAGGATTTAACGCAACCGCTATACCCAGCGATCACATCGAAGCAGCTTTTAAAAATCAAATCAAAGACAAAATAAAACGCTATTTTTTACAGCACCTGGTCATTGATTTTATTTTTGCAGAAACAGCTTCCCAAAATCTTATCGTCACCAACTACCCGCGACTTACGGGTGTAGACATGCAACCAGCTGGCCCAATCAGTTACCATTTTGATATTTCTGTAGCAGACCATATCGAGCTTAAAGAATGGAAACACTTTGCCTTCAAAGCTCCCAAGCGTAAAAAATATAAAGATTTAGACAAACAGGTTATATCATTTGTTGAAAACCGTACCGCAACAAAAAAAATAAACCCGCTGCTCGTTGAAGATAACGATTGGGTACTTATTACCGCAACCATGATCAACCCTGGCGGAAACCTTCTTTCTCTGCAACTCACAAGCACTTTTTGGGTGAAAATTGGGCACCAAGATGTTCGACCATCGCTCATCGAACAACTTCTTGGCAAACAGCTCGACAGTCAATTTTACACCACTGACCTAGATATGCATAATTCGGACGATGGTCATGATGCTCGCAGCTACCGTTTTTTAGTCTCCATCAAGTCCATCATGAAAGGTGGGCACTTCTCTATGGAGATCTTTAAAAACACCTTTAAACTCAAAAACAAGCCGGATATCCACAACAAGTTAATGGAGGTATTCTCCTACCGCAATGACGTTTCACAACGCAGAGCAATTATCGATGAAGTCTTTCATCTTCTCCTTTCAAAGCACCGGTTCGAGATTCCTAAACACCAAGTTCTGCGGCGAGAAGAGTTTCTGGTCCAAAATCTTTCAGAACAGCCAGACTACCATGTCTATAAAGCCCAAAAAGATTTTGAACACTGCATTCAGCAACTAGCAGAAAAGCAGCTCAAAGAAGAGATCATTATTGACCAGATCGCCCACAACGAAAATATTAAAGTCGATATCAGAGACATTCAGCAGTACCTGCATCTTGTCGCAAACAAGCGACTCAAAGAGTTCATTTATTTTCGACCTCTCATCGAGCGCCTGGACGATCCACAAGCAATTATCAACGTGATGCCTCTCTCACAGGCAGTTTTACGAGAAAAGACACTTAACCACATTATTTATACCTTAACTCATTAACCCCTAGTTCAAGGAAAACTATGTTTTTAATACCTTTGCAAACTATTGCTCTCACCATCTGCATCCTAGCCATCAATATCTCAACCGGAAATGCCGCACTACCCATTCCTGCGCAGATTATGGCGCAAAAACGGGCTAATGAACAAAAACTTGCAAGTCACACAGCTGAAACCAAAACAGCACTAGAAAAAACAGCAGAAAAAAAAGCGTCTATACAACAAGCCGGCATGATGGGGGGAGTTGCAGCTCTTAGTGGAGCTATTCAGTTGGCTACCAAGAAAGATGCAACAGTCCATACCGAAGCACAAAAACCAGAGCGTTTTTCTGGTGAAAACAGTGTTAACCCAGAAGCACAGCATATGTCTGAGAGCGGCATCATGGTGGTTGGTGATGAACAAAAACAGAATGAAAATGGTATTATTACCGACGAAAACACCGAGGATCTATTTGTCTCCGACTCAGAGCCTGATAGCCAAGAAGATACTGATAACCAAGAACTCGATACAGCCTACGAAATGGAATCATATGCTAGCGATTCTGACAATTCTGAAAGCGATTTCGACGATATGGATCTAGAAGAAGATGAGGCTACGGATGATCCAAGCAATCAAAGTGCCTGGTAACAATACGCAACAAAATGAACCCTGTAAAAAATCATGTTTAGTTAAAAAGGACTGAGCTATGTATCGTTTTTTCAAAACCTCCTTAGGCAAAGCACTTTTGCTTGGCTGTGCTTTGAGTACCTTGCCTGCACCAGGCTGTTTTGGCATGTTTGGCAGCAGAAGAGCACGCAAATCAACAACGCCACCAACAACAATCCCTCAAACAGCCGCACGATCACGCATAGCTACTCAACCAACCCAGCCAAAAACCCGTACTGCTGCGCTACCAAAACCAAGAAACATAAGTACCGCTGAGCACAAAACACTCACAGAGTTAGAAAATTTAAAGAAAAAAAAGGCAGGCCTTGCTCAACAGGGAAAAGCGCTTTCTGCTGCAGACGTTGCAAAAAGACAAACCCTAAAAGCATCACTCCCAGGCTACACCAAAGGAACCCCTGATGGTGATGCAAGTACACATCGCCCACAACTTAATACTTGGCAAACAGCATACAAAAACATTGGCCAACCAACTCAGCCAGCACGAACTTCGGCACGTGCACGATTTACTGAAGCAACAAGTAGGTTCTGGAAACCAACTGATAGAAAGAGCCCTCAAGAACAAGCCAATCTTCCAGATAATAATCCAACTGCCCCCAACAACCCGACACAACCGGCTGCCGCTGCACCAGCTACTGGTAGTCCAGAGTCAATGAGTAAATTTGCACTGAAAGCAGCAATTGGAGCAGTTGTGACGGGTGCTCTTGGAACTGTTGGTGGTCTTGGTGGCCAAGGAATTAAGCAGTTAGATAGTGGGGGGGGCACAAGCTCGCACCAGCAAGCATACCCAAGCAACCCCGTGGACGGTCAGCAGGCCGTTGACCAGTACGGCAACCCGATTATGTACGACCAATACGGCAATCAAATAGTGCCGAATAACAATAACAACCAGCCTGTGCCTATGAACCAGGGTGGCCAAACCATACTTATGAACCAAAGTGAACAAGCTGACTATCAGCAACAATATGCTGATGGTGGAACAGGTGCTGCAACTGGTTATGGCTATGCCGACCAGGGGGCATATCAAGAGCCCCTCCAGTACGACAATAACGACTGGTAAGAACAACAGACCATTTTTATACCTATCTTAATTGCCGCTTGACCATAACGCCAGGCGGCTTTTTTATTGTCTTGATCAGGCCTAAACTTCCCTTTTTCTAAATCATTGCACCCATACTATCATCTTGGTACGATATAATTAATTACAAATGAAAAATTAAAAAGGGGGATGCGATGGTTTTTTTGAAGTTCTTTTCGCGGTTTTTACTACCTACTGCCATAATTGTAACTTTTGGACTTGCAAGTATAAATCTCAACGCCGCAGCCCGTGTAGCAAAGCAACCAATAACACAACGTATTGGAGCTGCGGTATCGTCAGCAAAAACACAAGCATCAAACAGCCTAAGCAATGCTAAACTTGGGGTTTATTCTACGATTAACAACGCAAGCGCAAAAGTCGCCGCTGCAAAGGTAAAATTGAGCTCTCAGCTAAAAACAAAGCCACTAGCGGAGCGACAAGCTGCTGATGCAAAAAAGCTTGATACTAAACATGCTAATGAACTTGCAAAATTAAATAAGCAACTATGGGGCGCTCAAAATAGTCAAAGCAAAGCAACCAGTAAGCGAAATACCCTAGCAAAAGCCATTGAAAGCCAAGCACGTAGTAGCGCAAAGGATAAAACAGTTCTTGCAACTGCAAAAAAACGTAGCGCCTACTACACAGAAAAATCTGCTGGGCTTGAAAAGAATATTACTGCTATTCAAGCAAGAAAACAGGCACTGCTCGATCGCCAAGCTGCTCAACGAAAACAACTAATAATGAGCCAGCAGAGTGCTCTTAAGAAAAAAGAAGACGCTGCTGCAAAACGCGAAGCACAAAAAGCTACAGCCCAAAAGACTACACTGTCTTTGCGCGAACGGCTCAGCTCACTCAATCTAAAAGACCGCCTAGCTGCTCTACGCAAAACAGCAGCAGAACGTAAGTCTGCACAAAAATCAAACGCTTTGAGTGGTAAAGAAAGAGTCGCTAAAATTTTAAAAGGCACGGCAAAAACACCCGTACCGGTCCCTGCCGATTCTGCCAAAACACCAGAAGCTGGCGCCGAAACAAAACCTGCAGTAGGGGCCTCTCCTTTAACAGATAAATCACAAGCAGCCCCTGGTGCACCAGATACCAAACCACAGAAAGCTGGCATGAGCATGCAAAAGAGGATGGCAATCGGTGGTATTGCGGCTCTAGGTGTTGGCGCAATTGCTGGACTTGGATCACAAATAGGTGGCGATAGCTCCAAATCATCGGACTCCTCAAATAATTCTGATGCTGGAGCAACTGGTCCATCTCCACTGGTGAATGAGAATTATGACCCAATGAGTAACACGAATGGAACTGATAGTAACACTGCTGAGGCCTGGTAAAAATGCTAATAAAACAAAGGAAAACAATGAACAAAAATATATTTTTAATCTTAAAACTAACCCTTGGCCTAGCCCTGGTCGCACAACTGACAACAATGTCCGTAGAGGCGGCTGTGCGGAGCAAAGCACCTGTAAAGCGTGCCGCTGGCAAGCAACCAATAGCACCTGCAGATGAAGCAAGCACAGGTTCGACAAGCAAACAACCAGCCACCACAAGGCAACAACTCGCAACAGCACAAAAAAAACGTACAAGATCTGAAGCCGCTGTTGCACGTAAAAAAGAGAAACGAGCCACTGCACTTGCCCCCAAAATAGCTGCCGCAACCACCATTCAAGCTGCGTTGCGAGGCAAGCTGGCAAGAAATCGTGTAGAAAAATTACGCCAAAAAGCTACACCAGCAGCAAGCCCAGTGCAGCCAAGCACAAATAGTGCTATGACAATCTGGGGTGCTGGTAGCCCAGGACAAACAGAACGAACCGAATCCAATACGCTTACTCTTCGCCAACCAGCTGGGACTCTTGTCTCATCAAAAACTACGGCTAAAGGTGCCATGCACAGTGACTTAGACCTAACAGATCCAACGGTATTTAGACGTGAATCACTCAAAGCTCACCCTGATAAAGGCGGCTCAACAGAAGCATTTACCTCACTAGCAGCGGCCAGAGCTGCACAAGTTGCTACAAAAAAAACAACCCCACGAGCAGACGCAGATGAGCCACAGGGCCAGCTAGAAGCTATGCCAACACGCTTACAAATTACAGACCAGCCAGCCGTACAAACAAAAAAAGGAAAAGTAAAAAAACAAAAAGATGAAAAAGCGCCAAAAACAGAAGAAGAATCGGCTGCAAAAGCAGAAGCCAAAAAAAACAAACCGGCAAAGTCGCCAAAAACACCAGAAGAAACTGCTGCAAAAGCGGCTAAAGAAGAAGCAAAGCGCCTAAAAAAATCCAATACGGTTGGTACAGAGCCAGGCGAACCAACCGTAGGCTCAGATCAAGCAGCAACACAGGCGGCTAAAGAAAACGCAGCAGCTACCAAAATTCAAGCAGTATTGCGTGGCAACCAAGTACGTAAAAAGGTACTCCCCGCCGCCAGAGCCGAACAAACAGCCAAAGAAAACGCAGCAGCTACGAAAATTCAAGCAGTATTGCGTGGCCACCAAGTACGTAAAAAGGTACTCCCAGCAGCCCGTGCTGAACGAGATGCACAACAAGCCGCTGCAACGAGTGCAAATAGAAAAAAAATGGCCCTAGGAGCTGCTGGTGTAGTAGCTGCCACAACCTTGATTGGGGGTCTTTCCGCATTAGTTCCATCAAGCTCCAATAGCACAAATTCCGCTCCTGCCGCAGCAGGCCAACAGCAATTTGACGCAAATGGGACCCCTGTAGGCCCCAATATGCTTGCCAATGACCAATATCAAGAGCAGGTTGATGCTAATGGAAACCCAATCCCAATGGATCAAAATATGCAGACTGGTGATGCCCAATCAAGCCAATCGCAAGGTGACCAGAGTGGTTATATGCCAGATTATATAGCCCAACAAACAGATACCAGCTATGGGCAACCTGTCAATACGGGTTATTATGGTGTTGGGCAAGGTTACGCAACGGGCTACCAAGATGCTAATGAGTTGCAAAACAATACCCAATACTACACGAATCAGCCTATCCAGTATGACAATAGCCTAAATTACAGTGGTTACGTCGAGCAAGCGGTACCCGCATGGTAAGAAGATGGGATTGGCAGCTTGCACACCCCTGGGTTTTTGGGTATAATGGACAGGCATTTTAAGATTTGCCAGTCAAAAATCAAAGAAATTAAAAACAGCGTAGAAAACCCCAGGAGAAGCTATGTCAGTCACGTTTCAGCCTAGCAACCGTCGCCGCAAGAAAAAATGCGGATTCCGCAAGCGCATGAAGACAAGCAGTGGTCGCAAGATCATCAACAGCCGTCGCGCATCGGGACGCAAGCGTTTAGGCGCATAAAGATTATGGGGGTAGTAAAATTACTACCCCCTTTTTTTATACACTTATTTTTTAATAAATCAGCATTTTCAACTTTTGCTATTTACACACTCCGTGCTCTTATTGCAAGCAATAACCACTGCTAAGGGATATCAGGTATATCAAGAAATACACGCAAAAGTGCTTTCAACCTGTCATCACTCAGTGATTTAATATTTACTCTTGGATCATTGAAATGGATCACACAGTGCTTGCGCAAGACTGCAAGGAGTGGACCCCAATCAGTCATTTTTTCAAATATCGGTCTTATTGTATGCTCGCAATATTGAGGGATCATATTCATGCCTGCAGCAGCTGTAGTTACTGCTTCAAAATAACCATTCCAATGCTCTGGGTGGCTCGCTAAGTAAGCTTGCGTCCCAAGTCCATCTGGATTATAAAAAATTGACTTAAAAATCCCAAACAATTTGCGATCGTCTTTAGGGTATTTTGGTGAGAATAAGGCCCCACAGCGACCAGATGCCAATTCTTCCACACACTCCTTTACAGTTTGCCAGAAAATGTCATCCCCTTTGGGTCCGTGCACTTTTTTCAACTCTTCGCGCAATCTGCTAAAAAATGTCGCTTGATTTTCGCCGAGTAAACCAATTAAACCACGAGGCAAGTCGATTTTCTTAATTTTCAACAACTCTTCGGCATCATCATCATCATCATCCTCAGAATCAGAAATATCACCTAAGAATGCATAGTCTCCGCTATGCAATGGCATTATACTATGCAATGGCATTATACCAAGCACAAGCATGCAGACCACCGACCCAATAATCATTTTTATACGCACCATGAAGTTTTTTCCTTGTCCCTTAATAGTTTGATGGCCCAAGTGCAAAGCAGCCATCACCACCAAAAACATTTTTCCAATCATCAACATTCACTTTTCTTGCAAACGCACGAGCAAATGCAGTATCACTCATCAGTAGTTTAAAAAGAGCCCTGCTCAATGACAAATCCATTTCGCCACCAAGCTCAACTGTTTTCAGCGAATATCCACCAATAGCCAAGTATTCAAATTCTTGAAGCACTGCCTGATAGTTATTGCCCCCATCAATAATTGCCTCAAGAATGTACGCAAAACGATGATGAGGAAATGAGGCATCCTGCCCAACTTCACCAGTCAATAATGATAGAAAATCCTTTTTTAATTTACAGCGTACCCTTGAATGATTAAGCAAGGCTTTCTCAACGTTTATTACCAAATGATCATTTAGTTCGATAGCTCGCTGCTCATCAATCGTCAAGGCAAGAAATGGTTTTGCTTCTACAATAAGATCATCGTTTGATTTAATTTTTCCCTCTTGCCAGCCACTTGTATAAAATTTTGAAAAAACAGGCTTTTGTGGTTTAATCTTCACTGAGTGGTTGCCACAACAGAGCCAACCCTTAGTGAACGTAGCAGCTGACGGCTTATCATCTGGTGCTATTGCTGCATGCCGTGACTGGATATTTCCAAACGTGCCAATTAATACACCACACAGTAATCTTTTCACCATGCGCCTCCTTCCTGATGTTATTGTTACCACACGAAGCGAATGTGCATCGTACCAATCTCTGTTCATCCCTTCTGACAGCCATGCAACAAACTCTGCGTGTTGCAACAAATATTTACACAACGCCCGTGCTTCAGACCGTTTCAAACCACTCAAAGCAATCCCACCTACGACAATATCACTCACTTCAAGCAATTTGGCAAATAAATCAGCACCGTCGACAATTGCTTTAACAAAATAGGCAAATCGCTGATCCTGAGACGCCATATCTAACCCTGCTTGCCCCGTTAGCAGATCGAGAAATGGATTACCAAAAGCTATTATTACTTCATACTCAGACCACATACAAACGGGATCGCCAACAATTTCCATGCGTTGAAAAAGACGATCAATCACCACTTTTTCATCAGGCATCAACATTGCCGCAAAACGCGCCTTTTCTAACAATGCCGCAACAGAAAGAACATTATGCTCTGCATCAAAAATATTAAAGCCTTCTGGCCGTGCTGACGCAGCTGGCAGCGTTGCTGGTGGTTGCGGCGCAACATTGTTTGCAGAACAACACGTAAACCACCAGCCTTTTCCATCGACAATTGGCTGAGGAGAACCACCAAACCCACCCGCAGCAGAAAAAGCCACCACCGTTA
>JBIIJF010000124.1:0-2948 GCA_044234015.1 Candidatus Babeliales bacterium | reverse complement strand
AACTTTCCATCGTATACCAGGATCATCTGGGCATTTGAGAAGACAAGGTGAAATTATTAAAGGCAAACGCTTTCCAGGGCATGCCGGTGCTGATCAAGTTACTGTGCGTGGATTAAAAGTAGTACGTATTGATAAAGAGTCAGGTCACTTGTTTATCAAAGGTGCTATTCCTGGTAAAAAGAACTCTTTTGTCGCTCTTAAGAAACAGGGAGTTTAAAGCATGTTTAAGATTTCACTTTATAATAATCAAGGCCAAATAGAAAGCTTGGATCTTGCCTTGAGCATGACCAAGCGTGACCAAAGCCCCGTAACATTTGCACGAGCAATTAGAGCTCTGTTTCAAAATTGGAGACAGGGTACTGTTGCTTGTAAAACACGTGGGGAATTGGCTTTTTCTAATAAAAAACCATGGCGTCAAAAAGGTACTGGCCGAGCACGTGTCAGCTCAATACGGTCACCATTGTGGCGTAAGGGTGGCGTGATATTCGGACCTCAGGCTCGTGTCCGCAAATTATCTGTTAATGCTCAGCACAGAGTGCTGGTGTTTAACAATTTGTTCTTTAATGCGTTGGATCAAAAAACATTACGTTGTATTGATTTGGTGCTGGAAAATAAACCAAGTACTAAACAAGCTATGCAGGCATTAAAGAGCATGGATATAGCAGACAAAAAAGTTGTTTTGTTCTTGCCATTTAATGATGAGATTACTTATGCATCATTTCGTAATGTGCCAAACGTAACTATTATGCTTTTTGATGAGCCTAATGCGTATCATTTGAGCGATAGCGATGTATGGCTATTTTTGAAAAAAGATGTTGAATCATTGAAAGAGATGGTGGGGCAATGGAATTAACACATTTTGATATTATCAAGCGCCCATTAATCACTACTAAAACAGTTGATTTATACAAAAAACTTGGGCAATACACATTTGAAGTACATATTAATGCGAACAAACCGATGATTCGCAGTGCTATCGAAAAATTGTGGAATGTTAAGGTAGAAAAAGTACGTGTTGTAAATCTTGATGGTAAGTTGAAAAACTTTAATAAAAGACCATACAAGGCGTCTAATTGGAAAAAAGCGATCATTCAGCTTGTGCAGGGGTATAAAATCGAGATTCCTGGGTTGTTCGAAACCATGACAGCGCAACAGCAAGTGCAAGCTCAAGATCAACAAGTAGCTGAGGGCAACTAAGATGGCTATTATTGTTACGAGAAAACCGCGGAATGCGTCGTTGCGATTTCAGCAGTTTTTAGTTCAAGATGACTTGACTAAAAAGGCGCCAGAAAAAAGTTTAACTGCGCCATTAAAGCGTACTGGCGGTAGAAATGCTTACGGTCGAATTACCTCTCGGCATCGTGGTGGTGGTGCAAAAAAACTGTATCGCATTATTGATTTTAAACGAGCACAAAAAGATGTTGCAGGTGTTGTTGCTGCTCTTGAGTATGATCCAAATCGTAACGTCCCTATTGCGCTTGTTCATTATGTGACTGGTGCTAAAGGGTACATCCTCAAACCAGAAGGATTACGAGTTGGGGATTCTGTTTTGGCAAGTGAAAAGGCTGAAGCTAAAGTAGGAAATTGTATTCCACTGCGTCTCATCCCAATCGGTTTTGTGGTGCATAATGTTGAATTGTATCCGGGACAAGGGGGCAAATTTGCTCGTAGTGCTGGGGCTTCTGTGCAGTTAGTTAACCGTGAAAATGGTTTAGCGATTCTTAAAATGCCATCTGGTGAATTGAGAACCGTTACCGATGCAAACTGGGCAACTGTTGGTTCACTTGCAAATGCTGATTTTAAAAACGTTGTTCTTGGCAAGGCTGGTCGTACTCGTCATCGTGGTGTAAGGCCAACTGTACGAGGAATGGCGATGAACCCTGTTGATCACCCACACGGAGGTGGTGAAGGTCGGTCTAAATCAGGCTCTCACCCAATGACACCTTGGGGTAAAGGCTGCAAGGGAACTCGTACGCGTCGTAAGAAGAGCACCGCAATTTTGAAGCGTAGAAAATAAGTTAAGTAAGGAATACCTATGTCACGTTCGATTTGTAAGGGTCCTTATGTTGATCCTAAGCTCGCTGATAAAATTGTCAAAGTGAAAACTTCTGGCAAGCGCGAGGTTATTAAAACGTATAAACGCGCAAGTATGATTACCCCAGACTTTGTTGGGCTTAATTTTGCCGTACATGATGGACGTAAGTTTGCTGCCGTTTTTGTAACAGAAAACATGGTTGGACATAAACTTGGTGAATTTGCGCCTACCAGAACGTTTAGGGCTCATAGCGGTCAGCGAAAGGCTGATGCTAAACCCGGTGCTAAGCCAGCACCAAAGACAGGTGCCAAGTAAATAAGTAGTAAAATAGATACATTTCGATACACGAGATGATCTTTTTTTGGTATAGTTATAGCGAATGATCAGGTTTATATCATGTTAGCAAGAGCGATCAGTAAGTACATTAGAATATCTCCGTACAAGCTCCGCCCTTACGCTGATGTTATTAGAGGCAACTCTGTTGATAAAGCGTATGCGTGGCTTAAGACTTGTGCGGTGAAGCGAGCAGAACCTCTGCTTAAGGCGTTAGTATCTGCGTATGCTAATGCTGCGGTTAAGAATCCAGAAATTGATTCGATGGCGCAAGTAGTGGTGAGCGAAGTTCGCATTGACCAAGGACCAATAGTAAAATACTTTAAGCCTGCTGCTCAGGGGCGAGCAGCCCCTCAGCGTAAGCGTATGAGTCATATTACTGTTATTGTTGATAAAAAAAAGTCGTAAAGACGAGAAACCGTTTTTGAGGTTACTGTGGGACAAAAAGTTCATCCAGTAGGATTTAGATTAGGCGTTTACGAAGATTGGCAAGCGCATTGGTTTGCTAAGAAGAGCTACGGTAAAGAAGTTCTTGAAGACTTTAAGATTAGAAGGTTTTTAAAGAATCGCCTTAGCATAG
>JBIIJF010000123.1:0-2949 GCA_044234015.1 Candidatus Babeliales bacterium | reverse complement strand
ATTACATAAAATGCTTGAGGTTAGGTAACGAAAACTCACCGTACCTGCGTTCACTTGAAGGAGTGAGTTTGCATGCATGTCAAAAATGATATTGTTGAGATCCATACCTCTTGTTGGTATTTCGCCTACCGTATCTTGACCAAAGACTAGATCAGAAAATGCTGGCACCGTCAAATGACCTTCTATGCCTAATGCAAAAACACCAATCCCCATAACATCAACACGTCCAAAATTGCCAACGCGCACATCAGCGTCGTTACGCATTTCAAACGTAGCGCGGTTATCAAGGTTACTATCTGCGCTGAGAGCAATTACAAGGCCATCTGCAAGGGTTACAATACCACCAAGACCACGGCTATCAATAGTAAACTTGCTACCTTGAGGCAGTTCAAGTCTATCAGTAATATTGACGCTGGCATTGCTGCCGGCAAGTAAAATGGTTACTTCTGCATCTTCTGCTAAAGCAAAAGCATTACCAGATAAGTTCAGGGTACCAGCAACTTCGATAACGTTATTTTTGCCAGAAACATAGAGTTTGTGTATTTCATCAAGGGTCACGGTTGTGCCTGACTTGATGTATAGACGAGCGTCTCGCTCCATCCAGCCAGCGAATAGTGCAGCAGGATCTATGGTAAAACCATTAACTGAATCGCCAGATACTGAATCTTTACTGAATCGCCACAGCCCTATGTACGGAATTGCAGGAGAAACCTTACCAACAACCGTGTTATCAGTTCCAACGTTTGAAAAGCCAGAGGCATCATACGCTAAACGGTCAAGCTCGCGAGGGGAACGTGTCACAACATCAGTAGCTAAAACATCTTCGTCACAATCACAGCAATCTAAACCATCTACGCTTCTGAAATGTCTTTTACCAGTATTCATGCGCTTATTCTTAGCATGAGTTACTTTGTACCCCTGACGAGGACGCACCAACAAAGATTTCGCTTTGTTTTTTGCATTATACCGAGCATAGGCAAGATCACTCAATGCCATATGACGCTTAATTTGCACAGCATTAATAAATTTAGAACGACCCACTTTATGTATTGACCGTTGTGCAGATGTATCAACCGTTTCGCCATCCATATTCCATGAACGCACTAACGCTTGCAGCGATTGGGATTTTATTGGAAAGCCAGTTACTTTGATGTTTGTCGCTAAAACATCAGCGCCATCATCAATAATAAATGCATTCGCTTTGTTCAGGTTTAATTCGATATTGTAATCTTGAAAAGTAACACGTGCTCGGCCTAATGCTGAAAAAACAAAAATACCTGGATCAAAATCAATATTCAAGACCGGTTTGGGCAAAGACTTACTAACAATGATCTGAAGCTCATTAAGAGGCGCATCACCAAATGATACGTTGCTTGAAAGTGTGTAATTGGTGTCAGTTAGAACAAATTGATTATCTTCATTCTCAACAAACATGTTGATTGTATTAATCTCAACATCTTGCACCAGAGCTGATTTGCCAGATAAAGAGATAGCGGAGGATGCGGTATCATCGGTCACAGCGTCAACCTTACTTACTCCACGGAATTCAATGTTCTCAAGTTGCAAGGTGTTATGTCCAAGGACGAGAGGCAAGATTGGTGATGTATCACCAGAATAACTATCAAGCAGCGGTGCCACTTGGAATTTTTTACGCGTATTTTTACCATTCAGAACAAAAACATTCACCAAGTCATCTGTATCAAGAACTTCAATAAAACCATTGGTGAAAGTAATATCTTGGTCAAATTCCCATTTAACATTTTTATCAATGAGAATGCGCGCATTACTGTATGCAGATAAATCTGCCGTTCTCAGATCTAAGGATGGCTGCTTAAGATTTCTGAATTCAACATTTTTTAGGGTAAGACGGCTACCTGGTAACATAACCAATTGAGATGTATTTGGATCTGTAAATTCTATGTAAGAACCACCACTGCCATCAGGGCGTGCTCCGTCGATAACAACATCTCCCGCAACCACAATCCTTTCGCCTGATTTAAGTGTTACCGGAGAGTCCATGAATACAGTTCCATGGACAAGATTTCCATCAAATAAGGCTTGCGATGTGTTTCCACCCCCGTTAGCCTTTAGCCCACTGCACATCGCTGTCAAAACGATGCTTGCTAGTAAAAGCATGCCATACATTTTCTTCATCCCTCTCCTCCTTGGGTCTTTCCCTTTTACGTGTCAGACTATCTTTTCTAAAACAATGATTGATTCTAGAGAGGCAGGTTTAGTTTGTAAAGATTTCAAAAAAATTCCTGTTCGACCATTTTTCTGGCTCATCCATCGACACTGATAAAACCTTATGCTCATTTTGAGGCCAAGATCTTTATCTTGACGATTTCTGATGCATGGTCAGCCATCTTATGATACAAATAAGCGTATGTTTATTTTGTAAGGAGATTTTATATGAGCATTAAAGCTGACAGTTGGATTAGAAAAATGGCAAAAGAACAGGGAATGATCGCCCCGTTTATTGACCGCCAAGTCAGAACCCCAGAACACGCCAACAACGAAAAAGTCGTTAGTTACGGCCTTTCCAGTTATGGGTATGACATTCGCGTTGCTAGTGAGTTTAAAGTATTCACTAATGTTTTTAACTCAATTGTTGATCCAAAGCATTTCACAGAAGATTCATTCATCCGTATTGATACTGATGTTTGCATTGTTCCCCCGAACTCATTCGCACTTGCCCGTAGCGTTGAATATTTTAAAATTCCACGTAATGTACTGACGATTTGCTTAGGAAAATCGACGTACGCGCGCTGCGGCATCATCGTTAACGTCACCCCTTTCGAACCAGAGTGGGAAGGTTATGTTACTTTGGAAATTTCAAACACTACCCCACTGCCTGCTAAAATTTATGCCAACGAGGGCATAGCACAAGTGCTCTTCTTTGAAGCAGATGTGGAATGTGAGGTTTCGTACGCTGACCGCAAGGGAAAA
>JBIIJF010000026.1:0-8992 GCA_044234015.1 Candidatus Babeliales bacterium | reverse complement strand
CCCCTTCTTGCGAGCTTGTTTTACAAGATGTAGATTTTAATGGATACCATCCATTCCTTATTTAACAACACCTACAGCATCAGTATTTCTGTTAGGAAATAACTTAAGTCCCTTAGCAACCCAGCTTTCCGTATCACGGTGTCTTGCAACACCATGTTGTAATGCAAGGCCAGCAATAGCAGCACCACCAAAAGTTTTCCCTGGATTTGCTCTCATCCATGCATATACAGCCTTAGCTTTTTCGCTTAAAGAAAGTTGAGCAAGACCGAATCCGATTGCGATGTTAGCCATATTTGGATAGCTGCTCTTAAGATTCCTTGCGCTTCCAATAATAGAATTTAAGCAATTAGCTGCTTGCGTGCCAGTCGTCTTAGCTAATGCACGAACATTAGGATTAAAAAAAGCAGTCGTCACAGCAACAGCAGCAAAACCAGCAGCAACACGAGCTAACAACGCTTTGGATAAAGGAGAAAGCAAACCGCTACGCTCCTCTGCGTTGTTTAGAAGAAGTGCGTCTTCTTCTGCCATAGCTCTTGCTTCTTCTTCTTCCCTAGCTCTTGCTTGAGCTTTTGCAATGTCTGCTGCTTGTGCTGCAGCTTCTTCTTTTGCTTGAGCTTCTGCAATTTCTGCACGTCTTTGCTTGAACAAATTAATTAGCTTAGAATATTTTTCGTTAGCGTCTGTACAATCTTGGTTGGATAGCAAACGATCATTAATCGAATTGAAATGATGATTAAGTTTTTCATTCACAGCATTAACGTCTTGCTCAGTCTTGCACTCGAGTAACGCTTTTTTTGTATCATCAAGCAATTTTATGAAGTCAGCTACGGTATTACCATATTGATTTTGTAGTTTTGCCACAGGAACAACAGCAGCAGATTCATCCATAACCGTCGGAACCGCAGCGTTAACATTAACACCAGCACTTACTGTCAGCAACATTGCTGCGAGCATTAGGATATTCTTATTCATGAGTAACCTCCGTTTTGATAAGAACAATAATCACATAATATTTCAACTTGTTAATAAACCCATTATCCCAAACAAAATCCCAAGAGACAAACGCCCCCCTAGGCAAAGGGTGTTTTTTTAAGCAAACTAGTGAAAAATGAGCTTTTTGTCCTCCAAACCCCCTAAAAACTTTTCTATATGAAATGAAAAAGACCCTTTCTGTTCGCCGCGTGGGGCGGATGCAGGCCGTGATGTACGGCTTTTGTATCGCCATGATTTTCATTCTTGCCCGTCTTTTCTACCTGCAGATCGATAAACAAGGCGTTTTTAGTAATCTGGGTGAGCGTAATTTCCTGCGCATGGAGGTGATTGCCCCGCTGCGTGGCGACGTGTACGATAAGCACCATGTGCTGCTGGCTGCCAACCGTCCGGTGTATGATGTTTCGTGGCACAATGTGACCGGCGGCCGGATGACGCCTGAGGACCTGGTCCTGCTGGCAACATTACAGACCATTCTTGGCCTTCCCCCACGGACCGAAGAAAAAGAGCGTGATTTACAGCATTGCCACCGCATGGCCAGGCGCTACCTCCTGAAAGAAGATGTTTCTTTTGAGCAGCTCTGCCAAATAAGTGAGCAGTGCTTGCATGCCCCCCATGTGGTCATCACCAACCGCTTTCAGCGCCTATACCCCCATCAGACCCTTGCCTGCCACGTTCTTGGGTACCTCAATCGCATAGAAAATGTTGGCAAGTCTGGGATTGAAAGCCACTTTGATGAGCAGTTGCAGGGGCAGCAGGGGTATACGATGCACGTCATTAATGCTACAGGCAAGACCCTTATGAAGAAGATTCACACCCATGCCAAAGCAGGAACAGACATCACCCTGACCATAGATTTACGGCTGCAGCAGTTGGCGGAGGGCCTTTTTGAGGAAGATCAGGCTGGGGCTGTGATTGTCCTTGACCCTGCTACGGGAGCAATTCAGGCCATGGCATCATACCCTACGTTTAACCCAAACGCTTTCTTAAGCCCCCTCAGTGATGATGAATGGAGTCGGCTTGCCCTCAATAACCCCCTACTGAACAGGGCTACGTGCGCGCTGTACCCCCCAGCATCAGTTTTTAAGCTGATTGCGATGACCGCAGGACTAGAAGATAAATTAATTGACCCAGTTGGCGAGGTGGTGTGTTCTGGGCACATTGAGTTTGGGGGGAGGAAATACCACTGCATGCGCCGCACCGGGCATGGCCTCATGAGCCAAAAGCAAGCCTTAGCTTTTTCCTGTAATATTCCCTTTTTTAATCTAGCGCGCAAAATTACCATCGACCGCCTCGCCTATTTTGCAGATTTGTATGGAATTGGTAGGAAAACAGGCCTTTCTTTGCCAGAAAAGTCAGGGCTGATGCCAACGCGAGCATGGAAGCGTGTGGCGCGCGGCGAACGCTGGTGGAAGGGTGAGACCTTGTCGACCTGCATCGGGCAAGGTTACACCCTGGTTACGCCCCTTCAAAATGCCTGTTTGGTTGGTGCCGTGTGTACGGGCAGCCTGGTCAGCCCCAGATTATTGGAGCAGGAGGCAATTGTCCAAACCCCTTTGCCGGTGTCTCCAGAAACCCTACAATTTTTGCGTAATGGTATGAGAGAAGCCGTTCAATACGGTTCCGTCCAGCGCCTAAAATTCTTGAAATCATTTGAAATTGGGGGGAAAACGGGTACAGCCCAAACCTGCAACCTGAGCACCGAGCAGCTGTACAAACACCAGCTCGAACATGCCTGGTTTTGTGGCTTTTTTAGCTACCAGGGTCAAAAACCCTTGGTTTTGGCCATAATTTTAGAAAATGCAGGCCATTCCCGTTATGCGGTTGAGCTGGCCCACCGCTTTTTTGTTGGATACCGCAATCTCCAGCAAATTTCCTGACTTCATTTGTGGTTAGTGACCCCAGCTGGCAAGTAAATATACAATCTGAAAATATTTCTATCCTGGGAAATTTGATGCGCTTCTAAGAATCCGCTTTAATTAATAAAAATGCAGTTTAGGGGCCTTTGCGAAGGCCCCTCTTTTCAGGTAAGGTAAAAAGACGATTTGAAATATTTATAATTGATGCATGGAGATTATTATGGAAAAGAAAATTATATTGGCCCTTGCAGTTATCGCGGGTTTGAACTTTAACGGTGCTCAGGGTATGCGCCGCTCATTTGCTAAGCCTGTTCTCCAAGGCATGAATCATGTGCAAAATGTGCCAAGCAATGTACAGGATTCATTCAGCAAGCTTGGATTGCGTCTAAACGCAACTTCAAGTATAAAAACAATTGAAAACCGTTTTAAGACAAGATTGAATCGGATATATAGGCCAATTTCTACTGTTGGATCATACCGTGCTGCAGCGATAACCAATGCACGTAAGGAAGCTATAAATTTTGTTGCTCAAAAAGAAGCTGCTGCATTAGCAGCTGCAAATCCAACCAAGGCGATTATACTCCGTCCTGCGAATAATCTTGCTGTTGTTTCGGGAGAAGCTGCCAAATTAGCAGCTGCAAATCCATGCAAAGAGATTATGCTGCGTCCTGCCAGTGCTCTTGCGGTTAATCCAACTGAGCAGACAACAGCATCATCGTCATTATCTCTTTGGGTGCCTATTTTCGCGCCAATGGCTCTGTTTTCTACTTTCTTGGGTCAAGAATTGTACAGCGAGTATTGCCAAGAACAAGAAGCAAAATAATTAAAAAGATAATTAAAATTTTGAAAATGGCTCTTGGTAGCGCAGGTAAAATTGCATCCCCTTACTGAGAGCCATTTTCATTAAAGATGGAATAAGGGGAAAGTCATGATGAAATTTTTAAAAGTAGCAGCGTTAATGCTGGTGATGGCCGTTGGTGGTGCCCAACCGTTTCCATCTCGTGATGTTGGGGGGGGTTCATGGACCACGCACAATCCTACACAAATTATGATTCTTGCTGCAGTTTGTGCTGCTGCGGTTATCGCACAAAAAATCTACGGCAATTCATATCGGTCTTTGCAGTATATTTTCAAGCAGACTCATACAACGTTGCTAACAGATGAGGATTTGACGTCCATTTACTTGGTGGGTGTGGGTCACAAGAAGACTGTTCAATCGTTGCCAACACAGAAGCAGCTGAGGTATGTGAATCAAAAAAAACGCAGGAAATTGAATTATTAAAAAATAAACGAGGGGAGGTTGGCATGAAATTTTTAAAAGTAGCAGCGTTAATGCTGGTGATGGCCGTTGGTAGTGCCCAACCATTCCCATCTCGTGATGTTCTGGGGTTTTCATGGACCAAGCACAATCCTAAACAAATTATGCGCCTTGCTGCAGTTTCTGCTGCGATTATCGCAGAAAAAAGCTATGGCTTTTTTTCTCAATTTTTGCCGTGCATTTTCAAGCAGAATAACCAGGATTTGAACTCTGACGAAGTTGATTCACCAAAGGGATTGGGACTTTATAACCAGGATTTGAACTCTGAAAAAGTTGATTCACCAAAAGGATTGCGACATTTGCTTAACATAAATCCTATTTCTGTTAGGACCCGGCTGCATTTGATTTGTAAAAAGGGATTGCGATTTTTCCTTCACAGAAATGGTAGGACCCCACTGCATTATGCTTGTATGCATGGAGATCTAGTAAGAATTAATAATCTCCTTAAAAGGTCGAGAACTGATGTTGATCAACAAGATCAATTAGGTTATACCCCGTTTCAATATGCTTGTCTTAACTACCTAATGGGGGCTAGGGAAAACAAATTCCAAGGTAATATTTCTAGCAAATTCCCTGCTCTTTCACTAAAAAAATTGGATCTAGTTCGTGTTCTGCTTGAACAAAAAATAACTTATGAAGAATTGCTCATTAAAGCTGTTGAAGATGGTTATACCGCTAGAATTTCAGAACTTTTTAAATTGGTGCGATCGGCATATCTACTAAAAGATTCTAATGGTCAAAGCTTATTGCATATTGCGTGCAATAATCTAGACCTAAAAATGGTAGAGGCCTTGCTTCCTCTGTTCCCAACTGATGCAAATATTAATATTCGTAATAATGAGGGCAAGACTCTGTTAGATATCTTGGATGAGGACTCCGATGACTGCTGCTCATTGAACGACTCATACTTCGCTTCCGATTTCAATGAAATCTTAAATAATGCAGAAGAGGCTAATCGTGAAGGCATTAAAAGCCTGATCAATGATCGCATAAAAGACTATCCGGTCAATGAATCGTTGAGCGATGATGATGATATTTCAGCTCAAATTGATCATTTGATTGGTGAAAATCAACAGTTGCCAACAAAAGGTGAGCTGCCTAATGTGAATCAAAAAAAACGCAGGAAATTGAATTATTAAAAAATAAACGAGGGGAGGTTGGCATGAAATTTTTAAAAGTAGCAGCGTTAATGCTGGTGATGGCCGTTGGTGGTGCCCAGCCGTTCCCATCTCGTGATGTTCTGGGTTCATTGACCAAGCACAATCCTAAACAAATTATGCTTCTTGCTGCAGTTTTTGCTGCTGCGGTTATCGCACAAAAAATCTACGGCTGTTTTCCTCCAATTACTTACCAGTTATCTGACCGTCCAGTTGTTCATAAAATTGGTACTTTGGGTAGATTAAAAAGCCCGGTCGCTTCAAATGC
The DNA here is from genome assembly GCA_044234015.1 of Candidatus Babeliales bacterium. Taxonomy (GTDB): domain Bacteria; phylum Babelota; class Babeliae; order Babelales; family RVW-14; genus CAIKAH01. The sequence continues at coordinate 3,400 of JBIIJF010000026.1, read as the reverse complement.
CCAAACGTCTTTCGATTTGCCGACACAACCACCTTTGGCTGAACCAGGAATACTTATATGTTCCCCAATTCGTAGCTACTTATGTTGGGCTGCGTTGCACAATAACATCGATTTAGTGCGAGAAATGCTCCATAATGCAAGCAGTTTGAAGCAATCTCAAATGCAAAAAAATAGCGATGGTCGAACGCCTCTGCACTATGCCTGTATGCATGGCAACGTAGAAATGGTCAGAGCATTACTGAATCATCCACCATTTAATCCTGATGCAAAAGATATCTATGGCTATACACCGTGGAAGTATCTCAAGTTGGTGTGGCATCTTTATAATTGTCGCCGCTACCATTTTTTATTTGAAAATTCCCCTGATGCATCGATTTTAGAAATTCTGACGCGGAACCTACAAAAAATCTGGCAATTACTGAAAGATGCGGGTAGCAAGACTATTTCAAATGATATTGGCTGGGTTCACTTGGCTTGTCTGAAATGCAGTGACGAAAAAAAGAACCAATTTCTGAAACATACATTGCTTCCATCAATGGCATTTCTTAAGCGAAAACGGAATTATCCCCGAGTATAAGAGCGTTCCCTATGAATACAATAAAAAATAAAAAATTTGTATCTCTTGTGCTCATCACATTATTGAGCATGACTCCCTCTGTTTATCCAGCGACGTTTGCCGGCTGGTTTGGCCGTGCGGCTGAAGCGACAAAGAATGCCTGCGTTTCTCATCCAGAAAAAGTATTGTTTTTTGGTGGTGTTATTGCTGCAATTATTATGCTTGCAAAAGCAAATAGACCAATAAAAGAGGCTACTGAAAAGGCTGCTAAAGAGGCAGAAACTGAATTGCTAAAGCAGGCTTTTGGTGAAGTTGATAACTTGCATCACGATAATGGTCTGCCGTGTGCCAATCGTGCGTGTACCCATTCTGAATGTTTAAAGTCAAGACTCAATGTTGTTTCATGGGACGATTGTGATCGTCGTAAATCGATTGATTTGAATAGCTATCAGCCAGCTAATGAACGTGATGATTTAGGACCAATATTGGTTCTCCAGTATGGACCTGGTGCTGGTGCACAAAATCATAGTGGCCAGGAGACTTCGCCTGATGCTGCATCAGCTGGTAGTGGAGCCGCATTTGGAAGCGGTAGCCCTGGAGGGCCGGCTGTTACGACGGTTGAAGAGAGGGGCGATGGTTCTCCGTCTCCTGCTGGTGTTGGGGATCAGCAACAACCTGCTGTTGATGATCATGCCGTCGCCCAATCACACAACAAGCAACAAACAGTTGGCCAAACACAAGCACAAGAGCCAAGAAAATCGGTTATTAATGAGTTGCTTAAATTTCTTGAACGCATTGATAACGGTTGAGCAAAGTTGAGAAAAAAGAGCTTATTTAATTGCGTCGTAGCTCTTGATGCCGATTTCAACCTATTTTTCTAAAAATTACTTACCAATTTGATAATAAAAATCAATTGCGCGATGCAATAATAATGAGGCTCGTGACCATGCGCACGCTACCGTCATCTGAACATGTTTGAGTATTTCGCTCATTTTTGCCTGCATATTTTTGATTCTCGTAGCATCTGCAATATCTTGGCCAGGCAGTTTTATTTCCGGAAAAGCACCTTCCTTGGGTTGTGATACCTGTTTATAGTATGCTGGTGTTTGCATCCAGGCACTGGGCTTGGGTGGGTTGTTGTCAATCTTTCGCATACCTCTTTTGGTAACCGCAGCTTGACGCAAATGAGTGTTTAGCCTGCTTCTTGCTTCTTTGGCGAGTCTTCCTGCTCCTGCAATCCCTGAGTTCATGCAGCAGGCTGCCATCAGCAAAGCGTAGAGCGCAACATTTTTTCTAGTTTTCATGGTAGATTCCTTGCATCATTACGTGCCAGCAGCACGTTGCTCACTAATAATTTTTTGGTACGTAGCTATATTTTTTCTGCTGCGTGCAGGTGCTTGCTCGTTGTAATGGCGCATAAAGCGCTTCAATTCAGCAATTTCACGCTGCGCGGCAGCATGGCCTTCGGTGTGGTCAACGGGAGTACCGCTAACATCGCCAAGCCCAAGTGGGGCAAAATTGCTGCTACCGGCGTTTGCCGATTTTTGAGGACCGGCCATGATATTTTTTTGTTCTGGTTTTTTGACCGGTGGCGTTGGGGCGCTGTTGTTTGTTGTCTGCTCAGGTTGTTCAAATGGCTGCTCAGGCATCTCTTCCATTAGGTCATCAAAATCGAAAAAGTCTTCTTGGTCAGGGTAGTTGCTATGCGCCTGGTTTTGTGATGGATTGTTCGTGTAGCTACTAGGGGATGCAGCATAATCTTTTGATGATTTTTTTGCGTCCGCGACTGAAGGTAACGGTGGCGCGCTCGGACGAGGTTTGTTTTGTTTCAAGGTAATTTTTTGTTGGAGGCCAGCAGGCTTGCGGCGATTGCGCGGTTGCATGTTTTGCAGAGCGGTTGCCTGTGGCATCAGCTCCTCAACAGCGGCATACATCTCATTCCGCCAAGCCAGGGCGGCGGCATCAGTCTCTGCGTTGTAAAAAACGCCTGCGCAGTCTTGCTCAAATTCATCCGCAACGCCATCAACAAGTGATAAAATTTTGCAGAGCAGAGCATCAGTAGGCTTTTGCTGCAGGACCTGAAAAAACTGTTCCAGCAGTGGATCAAAAATATCGCGCTTCCAGCTAAAATTGGCTTGTAGGCCAAGCTTTTTAATCTCTGGGGTGCGAATAAGGGTCTGTTTGAGCTGCCTGATGTGATCCAAAAACATCTGTGGTGATACCACGGCTGCGTTTGGATGCGCCAGCTGTTGCAGCATGGCAACGGCATCAAGCGGCTGTGGCGTTGGCATTCTGTAGCGGTGCAAAGCAAAAACGCCCAAGGCTACCAGGAGAAGTCCCAGAAGGCTTAGGGCGATGTGTTTTGTACGCAACAGGGTATGCATGGCAAAATCCTTTGTGTGAGTGGGGTGTGGGGGCAGAGAGCTGCCCCCGATTTTGTTCGAATTTGGTTAATCAACCGCCTCTTGATCTATCTTGCCAGCGACGCTGTTGTAGAAACCTCGAACGCTACGGTTATTCTGTATACCCGCAAGTTCAGATGCTGCAAATCCAGTAATCAAAAACTGGTTTGACTCATCCAAGGTGAGTTTTGCTAAATGTGCTGCTACAATGCCAGACGCAGGGTTGTTTAGGTCGAAAGCGGCTTTGAGGTGATTTGCGATGTCAGGAATTTGCATATCCTTTGGCAGTGCTTCTACAACACGATCTCCTAATGCCTTCAGTTCCTCTTGGGTAGACATCTTAGGTAGTTCTGCTTCACGTTCACCAGCTACTCTATTTAATGCGTTGTGTACAACGACTGCATAGGCTCGTGCGAGGACGTTTCGATCCAAGTAGTTGTAG
>JBIIJF010000025.1:0-9077 GCA_044234015.1 Candidatus Babeliales bacterium | reverse complement strand
ATTGTTGATCAGCGATTTTTGTACGACCGATGGAAGGTCTTTCCGGGGAACAGCAAAATTATTGAAATAGATTTTATGGTCTTTTCCAATCGTTACAACGAGCTCTTGCTCGTTGTTGCCTTCGCGTGATTTGCCATGTGGTAACTCTACTTTAATAGCATGTTGTACCATTGGGGCTGCGATCATAAATATTACGAGCAAAACACAAAATGTATCAATCATTGGGGTAAGGCTAATCTCTGGCATGTGCACTTTGCGTGGCGTACGCTTTTTAATCCGTGGCATAGTGACCCCTACTTGCTAAGGTGGTGTTTGACGCAATACATGAACTTGTCGCCAATCTCAGAGAGCTGAAATTCAAAGCGACGAAGCTTGTTAGCCAGATAATAGTAGGCAATCATGGCAGGGATAGCAACTATTAATCCCGCAAGTGTTACGATGAGTGCCTCGGCCATACCTGGTGCTACGGTAGCAATATCCGCCGACTTTTCTTGACTGATGTCGATAAATGCATGAATTAATCCCCAAATGGTACCAAATAAACCAACCAACGGGGCTGTTGTAGCACTAGCGCTGAGCATTGGTAAATAAGATTCTTCTTCGAGAAGTGCAATATCAATCTGCTGGTTTACGCATAATTCCAGGTGTTGCAGAGCGTCTGGCTTGAGGATTGTTTGAGTAGATATGTCTACGTGTTCATTGAGAGGGTTGCTAGGGTTTGCTTGCTGAATAAGAGAGCGTAGCGTTTGCATATTTTGTTGTAAGAAATTACCGCCAAGTGTGTCTTTAGACTCTTTGATTGCTGCAATCAGCTCATTGAATGATTGAATATTGCGCATACGTTCGACAAGAAGAGCCAACTGGTATGTATTTTTTTTGAAAACGGTGTATTTGAAGGCAATAATTGCAAGACAGACCACTGATGCGCAGAATAGGCCAAGCAAAATAAAAATAGCTACCCAGTCCATTTGGCCAACAAGTTGCCAGGCAGCGCTTTTGAAAACAGAAAATTCCATACGGTTCCTCACGATTTAGTAAAAAAGTCAATATCGTTGCCATGAGTATAGAAAAGGATTAATCAAATAAACAGCTCTTGGTAGCTCTGTAAAATGTTTTACATCATAAAATGCTTGATAAAAGGAGCTTTGTGTTAAAAAAAAAATTGTTTTTTCAAATGATTTTCTCAGTGGGGATAGCTTGCGCGTCGACTGATGTTGTTCTTGATGGTCTTGAGGAGCCTCTTGATCAGGAATCTGTTGTTGAGTCATCACAGCCACCCGAGAAGCTTGAGGAGTCTTTAGTAAAGGACGTTGTTGCGGCAGAACCGGATGAGGCAACCCAAGAGCAGTCAGTCTCTGTGCTTGTCCGGAAAGAAGATCCTTTAGATAGGACGGTTGGAATCATACAGACTGCTTTGCCTGTATCAAAAACGGTTGAAGCGGTTACACAGAAAATGGCTGCTCCGATTGATCCTGCAGTGCGGACGGGCATTAAAAGTACGGCTCCCTCACTCAGCGAGGTCCTTAAAAATATTAATGAAAAAGAGCTTGCTGGGTTGAAAATGCCTGAAGAAACACCAGATGAAAAGGCTGCACGGTTGAAGCGTTTTCAAGCTCATATTCGTCAAGGAATGGTTGCTAAGATGGCAAAGGCAAAGGAGTTAGCAGTTGTTGGCAATGTATCTGTGGTGAAAGCACCAGTAAAACGGACAGTTGGTCGTAACGTTGCTATGAAGCGACCTGTTGCAAGAAAATAATAAGATTTAAAGGAGAGAGTGATGATGCCCAAGTCGATGTTTAGGCTAATATTGTTATTGGTAGTGGTAGGTAATATTTCGCAATTTGCAGTCGCTGCTACTGACTCATTTGCGACAGCTGGAGCCCAAGGCTTTTTTATGAGTTGGCCAGATGGCTGGAAATTGCCAGCATCAGGCAAATGCATGGTAATTATAAATGTTGAAATGACAAGAAATTTTCAAGCTCTGTTTATTCCAGAAGTAAGTCTACCTGGATTTATGAATAGCATTACACTACGGCAAACATATTTGGGCATGGTAGCACGCGCGAATGATGGAAGCCTAAAAAAGAGCACTCGTCAATGGAACAAAGATCGCCTAAAAGGTGCTTTGGCTGAAGCATCTAAGGCACATACCGCTGCTATGAAACAGTCAGGGGTTATTGGATTTAACGGGCGAGCTGGTAGTGGTAATGAACAGCCACAATCGCAATTAACCATGAGTGGAGGGTCTGTTTTGAAACAAACAGATTCTTTGCAAAGTGTGCCACGCATAACCCAGCTTGGGTTTGTAATTGATGCATCATCAGGCAAGTTTTACGTTTTAATTAATGATAAAATTTTTATGCAATATGCATACCCAGCTAATGTTTTGAAAAATATTTCACGTTTTTCTATAACATCATTTGATGCTCCAATTAAAATAACTCATTTGAAAATAATAACGTTTGATGATTTTGCACCAGTAAAAAATGATGCATACATTCTCAGCAATCCTGTTTTGTATGCAGCTCCTATTCAAGACCCTGCAATAGTAGCAAAAGAGGCTATGGATAAAACTACAGCGGCGATTGCTGCCAAAGTAGCAGAGGATGCTCGTCAGGCTGGGCTCATTGCTGAGCAAATTCGTATTGCTCAAGAGCTTGAAGCTAAAAAACAAAAAGAGCTTGCCGATCTTAAAGCTCGGGCAGATGCCGTTGTTGATGCTGTTTCTAACCCTGATGGTGTATGGACAGAGGCAAGGTCTTTGCCCTTAGCAAGTAGTGGTATTGTGCGATTTAAGGTTCATGGGGATGGCAATATACTGATTAATGTTGCTAATGAAATGAATAGCAAAAAACCGGCCTATGTAATAATGATGTTTGGTGGTAATGGTTCCCGCTCAGAGCTTCAAAGCAATCTTGCAGGTGGCGATAAGCCTGTGGTTCTTGTTGGGGTTGATAAGCCAAATGCCAACCTAGGTAAAGAAATAGAAGTAATGCTGATTTTTGACCGCGCTACAAAAACGATTACAGCCTATGCAAATGGTGAAAAGTTGTTTGAGCAGGTTGATCGTAAATTTCCAATGAACCTCAAATATCTTGGTTTTGCGGCTGCGGCAGGGTCTGTTATTTATTCAGATACCGAAATTGTCCGGATTGATGCGCGTGAAAATTTTTCTCCAAATTACAAACCAACCGGTGAGTTTTCTGCACGAATTGCTCTTGGTAGCCGTAATGGAAAGCTTGAAGGCTGGTGTATTGATGAAGAAAAAGATGCCAGCCTTAAGCGTTTTAATCAAAAAAGCATTGCCCCAAACCCATGGGTTGCTGTTGATGTAAAAGATACTACTGGTGCAAGAATTCTTGATATCCAAGATGTTTCGGTTTCTGGCGATGGCCTTATGTACTTACTTGATGGCGCAGGTAAGGCGTATCGATATAATTGGGACAGTAAGCTATTTGAAAAACTTTCTGATATTGCGGCGAATGATGCGGTCAGTTTTGAGTTCATTAGTGTTGGCAATAAAGACGCTATTTACGCTGTTGATGTTGATACTAATACTTTATATCGGTATGTCGCTAATAGTTGGCAGGCAAATACAGCAATCAAAGCTAAATATGTTGCGGTAGGTTCTGATGGTACAGTTTCTGTCATTTTACCTGAGGGTTCAGCGTTCATTAAAAAAGAGGGAAAGGGTAGCTGGGTAGAAATTACTGGTGGCATGGTGCGTCGCGTTGCTGTTGCACATAAAGAACTAGTGTATGGTATTAATAATGCAGGGCAAATGCTCAAAATGGTAGGTGGAAGTTGGGTGCCGGTCCTAGCTCAGAATGGTAAGCCATTAGGCATTCTTAGTGAAATTGCCGTAAATGCTGATGGAGGTTTATTAGCAAGCAATAGTGAGATGGATATTTATAGCGAAAATATTTCAACAATACTTGATGATGAACTGCCTACTGTGGTAGCCCCTATGGATCCCCGAGTAGCTGTTACTGAGAAAAAAGCTGTTGTTGCTCAGGAGTCGCAGGAAGCAGATGCGAATGGCGTAACTATAGCTAAACAGAGTGTATCAAAAAAAGCAGTTACTAGGGCGCGAGGAAAGAAGCCACGAACAGGCGCTGTGCGTAGTCGTCGGAGCAAGGGCAGAGTTGTTCCAACGCGTGCTCGTTTGGCAGCTAAGAAAAGTGCCATCAGCAAGGCTGCAAAAACTAAAAATGCAAACAGTAAAAAATCGGTTGCTCGGACCGGTGCTGCTGGTAAAAATAATTCTGTTTCCCAAAATGGACAGATGAAGAGCAAGGCTCTAGAAGATAATGAAATAGAAGAATAAGCCATAATTGTTAATTTTATTACGGGGGCATGGTATTGACCAATACCATGCCCCCTATTCTTTTGTATATACTTGACCGCGTATTAAAAATATTCTCATTCTGAGGGGTGATTCAATTGATCTGATGAGAGGATTTGTAAATGATGATGCGATATAAAAAAATTCTACCCATAGTATGGTTTGTAGTATTTGCTTGCACAGGGGTGCGTGCTGAAGAAGCTTCTGCTTTGAGTCAGGCTTCTGAGCAAATTTTAACTGGGGCAACTGATCCAACTATGCCTGTTGTTAGCTTTGGAGGGAGTAGTAAGGCTCAAGCCTTTAAATCATTTTTTGCCAGCTTGGCTATCGCAACGCCAAAAGAATTGGTAGGAAGAGGCGTTGATGCATTTAAACGTCTTGTGCTTGATGAAGGAACAACATCGCTGGATTTGACGATAGACAATTTGGATGAAATTAAGTTAGTAGCCGATGGCGCAGTTGCTGTGCTCACCCGTATTGGTTTTGTAGATAAAAATCGGCTTGATCCAGTTGCTAAATCTATTGGAATGATTACTGCTCGGGCAGTTGCGCAACGCGCTTTATTGGCAACTCTTGATGATGCTCGTAAACTTGCTACTGATGTTTTTGGAAGAGTTTCAGACGGTGCATTCAATGAGAAAATACAACGGTATGATACTGTTTTGGGTGGTCTTGCTTCGGATGTGCTTGCATCAAGTAAGCAAATTTTAATCAATGACCTGAGAAATTTATTAACTGCTGCCCAGCGGCGAGACGCCAAGCAGTTTGATAAGACCAAAAATGTCTTAGTAAAAGCAATGAGTGTGCCAGGCTTTACTGATGCAGAGCGCAAGCAGCTATCTGATATTATGGCAAGTTTAACCCCGCCAATCGCAGGAACGATGGGGCTTGTTGGTGCTTCTATATCTTCTTCTGTACTTGCTCCTGCCTCATCTATTTCTACATTCCCTAGTTCGTCTGTTGCTCTAAAAATGCCATCGGTGATTGCGACAGCTGGCAGCGTACCTCCTGTTTTAACGGGGCAGGCAGCTGTGCCAGCAAGTAAAACTCCTGTTGTCCTTCCTGTAAGAGTATCAACGGTTGCTTCGCCTGTGAGTGCTGTTACAAGTGATTCAGTTAATCAGTCTTCTTCATCGGGGAGCACAGCAACAGCAGCTGAGATAGCCGCTATAAATAAAGCTCTTGCAAGTGCTTCTGAGGCATCACTGCCGCTAGCAGCAGGAGTAAGCGAACGTAGTAAAATACAAGAAGCCAAGGCACTTTTTGCACAGCTAAATTCACGAGTACCAAAAGATTTAATCGATAAATGTGCTGTGGCCTATCAACAGCTTGTGCTTGATCCTGCTCAGCAGTTGGCTACGCTTACGATAGATAACCTTGAAGAAATAAAAACTGTTACTGGACTTGCTACATCGGCACTCAAATTAAGTGGTGATATAAAAGCTAGTCGGTTTGATGATGCAGTTACTAAAATAACAGCAAGACTTGCAAAACAACGTGCATTTCTTAGAGAACTTGATCGCGTTAGAAAAATGCCTGATTCAGCATTCAAGAATAAGATTAAGCAGTATGAGCTTATTGTTGGGGCGATTGCTCCTGATGTGTTAGAATCGTGTAAAAAAATACTTATTAGTGATATGAAAAATCTTTTTTTCACTGCTCAGAAACGAGAAGAAGCAGAATTAGAAGCAGTAAAAAAACTAATTATTAAAGCACAGACAGTTGCTGGATTTGCCGACGCAGAAAGGCAGCTATTTGCGGATATCATTGCGAGCAAAGTGGCTATTTCTGCTACGCCAATTAATACAGCAGCACCTGCAACCACTACAGTTACTGGTAGTGTAAATGCAGTGGTTGCTGCTAAGCTTAAAGAGCTTGATGGTTCAATGGCACTTAAAAAGCGATGTACTATTGTGCGCGAACTGATAGGAATGATTTCCCCTAGTAGCTCTGTTTCAGAAAAAAATCAAATTATTACCCAAGCCAATCAGCTTTTTATGATGCAATATATGATGAATAGCATAGATATTGCAGATGTAGTTGCTACGTTCAAAAATATTGCTACTCATGCCTCATTATTGTCGCCAGAGCAGCGCATTGTTCTTGATGATTGGCTTAAAACATTAGCTTTGGTTCAAACGTATGCTGTACCTAATCAGTCGCTTTTAGTTGTGATTAAAAAAGGTCTGGGAAATATAAAAATAGATCTTAAGCGTACGGTTAAAATGTTGCCTATAGCAATTATGTTACTGAGTACCAAGTTGCCAAAAGAAGAATTAGATAAGACATTCGCGACCGGACTTGTGGCAATTCTTAATAAAAATATGCCTATTTTATACAGCCTGCGTTCAATTAAAGATTTGCAATTATTAAGCGATATGAAAAACGTTTTAATGGTTGCCCTTCAAAATACCCTTCTTAAGGATAGTATCAAGCCTCTTTGGTTAGAAAATATGGTGCTGCTGAGCAAGCTTGGCGGCATTGCCCAAGAGCCAATTATTTTAAAACGCTTGCAGGCGTATAGGTTACTTATTAAAGATTTTAAGCCTACAACGGAGTCTTTTGAAAAAGGAATTTTTGTTAGTGCTTTGGCAACATTATATGCGAATAGATACGAACGAGCCCAAATAGAAATCGAAGAGTTTGGTCGATTGATAGATGATTGCCTTGCACCTGCTACAGTAGGTTTTTTCAGCGTAAAAGAGCAAGGTATGTTTGCAGATTGGAAAAAGTCGCTTGTTATGCTCATTCGGCTGCTTATTGTTCAGCAGCAAACTGATATTAAAACGCAATGTGGCATGCTTAGAGAAATTTTACCATCACTTTCTGATCGCATGGCAGGCAAAGAGCGTACCACTCTCATTAGTATTTTGAATAAAATGTTTTTGCATCGTGGTAATTTTACAGCGGCTGATCTTAGTGAGTTGGTAACATTTTTAAAAGAGGTTAAAAAACCTCAACAAGTTGTTGCCACGCAATCAGATACAAAGGAACAAAAATTGTTAAGCGCAGGCCAGCAAGAGGTTGTTGATCAATGGCTAGCGGATCTTACTGAAGCACAAGCCATTACCGCTACTGGTAGTTTTTATTTAGATAGTTTGCTTAAGGCTGCTCGAGATAAAGGTGATGTGATGCTTTACAGTAAGTCTCTTGATGCCTTTACGGGACCATTAGAGGCAACACTAACGCGTGTAAATCTATATATTGAAGGATTGAATAGCCTTATTCAATCAAGATCTATATCAAATCGAAGTAATTTAAAGGCGCTTTTAGCAAGGTTTATGCAGAAAAAAATAGGGCAGGCATATTTGTTGACTGACGAGCAAAGGCGTGTGGTTGGGCTATGGGAGAAGTCACTGTAGCAAAATAGGCTACGATTTTTGCTTAAGAACGCGTTGACGCAAAATTATTGGGTCTTTAATGCTTTCTTCAATTTGAATAGTATAGGCCTCCTTGAGGAGTCGTCCGAGTTGAGGGCCTGCTGGTATGGTATCTAAAAGATCTCTGCCAAGCAGCACAGGAGTTTCAGGGCCGTTGGTAACAGCGGCTTTTTCGCATTGTGCCATAAATGCATCAAAGAGTTCATGTTGGTTTTTAAGTGGCTCATGGCTTGCGCTATTGCGTCCTTGCCTATCAGCGAGCGCAACCAGCCCTAGTTGCCGGAGAGAGGCAAGAGGGGCGAGCTTTGCTGCCAGGCGTTTATAAGCTTTTATTGATGCTTCTCCATCAACAAATGTGAATGGTGCGAGGTGGTGTTGTACCAGCAAGCCTACCGTTTTGATTAGTGTTTGATCATTAGTGATGCGCTTGAGCAAAGCTATTGAAATGGGTACGCCAGCGCTGTCATGCCCGTGGGCTTTGAGGTCATGCGTTGTTGTGGTTGCTTTGCCAAGATCATGACACATAGCTGCTAAAATTATTAAGAATCGCTCATCATCATCTGTGATCAGCCCAGTATGCTGAAACGCTGCTGCTGCATCCATAGCCTGCATCGTATGCTCAAAGACGCTTCCCTCAGGATGATAATCCGGGCGTTGCGGGGTGCGACACAGAATGCCAAGCTCTGGAAAGAGCTCATCAAGGCGGTTAATATTTTCAAGCCAACGAAAGCCAAGCGATGGACGGCTGGATTTAAGACATAATTTTTTTATCTCTTCGGTAATACGTTCTAATGATAGGGGTGCACCAGAAATAGCATCTGTTAGTTTCATGACCTTACAGAGAGCGTTGAGCTCATCGTTTGGGGTCATTGCAAAACGACCTATAAATTGCATGACCCTAAAAAAACGGAGAGGGTCCTGGATGAAGAGATTGATGTCAACAGCACGGAGGATTTTTGCTTTGATATCATGCAGTCCATTGTATGGATCAATAATGGCAATTGTATTGGTTGCTAAAAACGCCTGTAAATCAATTGCCATGGCATTCATGGTGATATCACGCCGTCGGCAGGCTGCTTCTATGCCAAGGTGTGGGTCAATTGCCACTTCTGGTTTGCGTCCTATGTTATCGCGACGTGGGAGCGACCAGTCGATATCGTAACCAGCAATTCTCATAACCCCGAATTGTTTGCCAACCAGTATGACCGTGCCAAATGATTGCAAGACTGCTTGTGCATCTTCAAAGGTAATGTTATGCAACTCAAAATCAAGATCTTTGAGCGGTTGGTCAATAACAATATCTCTGACTGATCCCCCAACGAGATAGGGGGTGCATCTTGCAGCAATCAATG
>JBIIJF010000122.1:0-3023 GCA_044234015.1 Candidatus Babeliales bacterium | reverse complement strand
CTTGCTGAATATTTGCTTTTTGCTGCTGATCGTGCTGAGCATTTTGCCAAACTCATTGTGCCGGCTCTCTCGCGCAGTGCCTGGGTTATTGCAGATCGGCTGGCAGATTCTTCGGTCGCCTACCAAGGCTACGGCCGTGGCCTTGCCCTTGATAAAATTATGGCAACCAATGCCTGGGTCATGCAGGGGATAGTCCCAGACCTTACCATTTATGTGTGCATAGACACCGAGACCGCTTTTGCGCGTATTCAAAAGCGCAATGAAGCCATTACTAATTTTGAAAAAGAAAAACGTGACTTTTGGCAACGCGTCATCAACGGCTATGAGATGCTATTCAAACAACGCAGTAACCTGCTCGTAATCGATGGCACGCTACCAACTACTAAACAGCTGGAGTTAGTAGTTGCCTGTTTGAACGGGCTGCAATGGTTGTGAATAAAGTTCCATCACAGCTCATTATCGGTGAGCGCAGCGAGCTAGTAGCCCATGCAATAACCCTTGTCAAAGAAGCTCTATGCCCTAACCAGGGGCTTAACAACTGCTTCTGCCAAAACTGCCGCTGGATTACCAATCGCCAGCACCCTTCTCTTGTGTGGATTAACCCTGAAGGTGACTACACACTGGATGACATTGATGTCATCTTTGATAAAATTCGTTTTGCGCTTGGCCCAGATGAGCAGTTCTTTTTTATCCTTGAGCAAGCACAAAACTTGAGCGCTGTAACGGCCAATAAACTTCTGAAAACGCTTGAAGAGCCGCCAGCAGGATACTCTATCGTGCTGCTCTGCACCAACGAAAGTGGTGTTCTCCCAACTATTACCTCCCGCTGTGTTGTCACTAAACTCAGCACAACAACTGCAAGCTACAGCCAAAATCCGCTACTCGCTTTTTTTCTTATGCCCACACAGCAAGATCCTTTTGCATTTGAAACAGAAATCAAGCGCCAAAAACTTTCCGATACCACCAGTGCTGAGATATTTGAGCAACTCGCCTTTGTTATCGCTGATCGGTACAATCAAGCCGTACTTGCCGGAGATGAAGAAGCAATACATAAAACAGCCGCCCAACATCAACTTCTGAAACGTTTTTTATACATTCTGCCACAATCAGGCAGCTCAGATCTTTTTTGGAAGCAAGTTTGGCTACAGTGGCGCCTACAAAATGGCAGCATCTAACGAACAAAATAGCTGCTTTTTTGAGGAGAATAGCCCTTTTTCAAGGGCATGGTAGGCTACCTGCATGCCACACATCCCCATTCACCGGTATGCTCTTTTATCACACAAAAAAATAGCATCCTACCTAACCTCATTTTTGCAGACTCAGCTCATGCTCAGCATTGCCTCCTTGCCATTTTTGGTCTATTGGGGCTTTGGCATTTCCACCATGTCACTGGTTGGCAACTTACTGTTCACCCCGGTACTGGCACTGTTCCTCTTTTTTTGTACACTACTCTTCTTTGCAAACCTCTGTGGCTTGCCCCATGGGAGCATAACAGCAGCACTCAACTTCCTCACCAATGCCTGGCACCAAACCCTTGGATACGGCTCAAAAAGCTGGATTGTCCACTGCATGCAGCCGTCAATATTTGTTTTGCTTTTACCTATTATTGCTCTGGTCGCAGGCCTCATGCATCCATTTTTTGCTACACCAACGCGCCGCATCAGCCTCATGGTAGGCATTCTTATATTCTTTTTTGCCTACTGCAACTTTTTACAAAAAGAGATCTTGTCGCAGACAACAACTATTTTTTTTGATAAAAAATTGTACGGGATTTTCCGCACAGATAATAAATTGATCTTGATTGATGATGGCTACGCAGCACAAAAGAAATCGCCAGAAAAAGTGCTTGAGTACCAGATTTTACCCAAATTATTCAAGGAATACGGCTCCCTGCATGTTGCCGACTATGTTATTAAAAAACCAATGTGCAGCAGCATGAAAATTGCAGCAACTCTTTGCAAATACGTAGCTGTGGATAATGTCAGCCTACCCTACTTTGATGCCCCTGAACAAAAACGCGTTTGGTGGGCATATTTTGATCTGAAACGCACCTTGGCTGCTCATAACGTATCACTCAGACGTTACAGCACACGGGCTGCGCACTGGTGGCGCTACAGACTGCGCACCAGATTATTAAACGATGCACCAGTAAAAAGGCAATCGTACACCAAGCGGCACAAGGGTAAATGAACATTCTGTACTTTGCCCAGTTCATGGACTGATTGAACAGTATTAATGCCCTCAGGCAAAACTGGCATGTGATCGATGAGTCCCTCACGAGAAACCCCTTGTCCAACCAAAACACCAGCACGGAAATTTTTACTGGTCATGCTTGATGCAGTTAAAATTACGTCACCAAGTCCAGCAAGACTCGTGGCAGTTTCTGGGTGTCCACCATACATTTTTATAATGGTAACAAGCTCTTCAAATCCCTTGGTCAAAATGAATGCATGCATATTCTCACCATGACCGGCGCCATGCGCCAGCCCTGCAGCAAGTGCAATAATATTTTTAATGGCTCCACCAACCTGCACGCCAAGCACATCAGATGTTGCATAGGTTTTAAAATAGTCGTTTTCTATGCAGCGCTGCGCGGTTGCCACAAGCTCTTGATTGGTCCCGGCAAGCATGGCTGCGGTAAAAGATCTGCTCACCAAGTCTTTTGCGAATGTTGGCCCAGCAAGTACGACCTTTGGTACAGCATATTCAAAGACCGTGTCCAATATGTTACTTGGGAGCAACAATGAATGCTGCTCAATGCCCTTGCTCAACAAAAGCCATGGCGTTTTTGGATTCCATGATGGGCTTTTTTTAACGCGCTCAAATTGTGTACGCAGATAAACCACAGGGATTGCTTCAACAAGCCAATCAACCCCAGCAATCGCCTGATCAAAATCAGCCGTTGCCAAAACGTTTGTCGGGAGGATAACGCCAGGCAAATATTTTGCATTTGTGTGGTGGTTATTAATTTCGCCTGCAATCAGTTGCTGCTTAGCCCAAAGAGTAACGGTGTTGCCGTTATC
>JBIIJF010000121.1:0-3033 GCA_044234015.1 Candidatus Babeliales bacterium | reverse complement strand
TGTGTTGTCGATCGCAACATACATGTCAATGCCTTGGTCGTGGGCATTGAGTGCCATGTGTGTCGTTTTAATGTGCATCTCAACGGCATGATGCGTGTTATGCTTATCCGCCTTAAGCCACAGATCTGCGCTGAGGATAGTTTCAGAAGCCAAGAAATCTACTATTTTAGTGTATTTTTCATGAGCGTGTGCTTCCAATTCATTCGAATGGGTCATGTTTTGAAATGTGATGGTAAGTTGCATACATCGTCCTTTTTAAGAATCTGATGGAAATTGCCGTCTCATTGCTTGATGAAATTCAGCGCCAAGATAGCGCTCTTTTGTGTACTTGTTCTCCAGGATATCTTGGATTCCGCCAGATGCAACTACATTTCCTTGTGCAAGAACGTACACCTGTTGTGCCATAGCAAGCAGTTGATCAACGTGATGATCAGAGATTACGATTCCTACGCCCTGTGTTTTAAGGGCAAGGAAAAGTGTTTTTAACTCATAAATTGATTTTGGATCAACACCGGCAAAAGGCTCATCAAGCATGAGCATTTTTGGTTTCATGAGGAGCGATCGGACCACTTCGAGTTTTCTTTTTTGTCCGCCAGAAAGGGTGCCAGCTTGTTGAGAAAGTGTTGCTGAAAGTGCGGTTTGCTCAAGCCAGTAGTGCATCTCTTCAGTAAAGGAGGTCTTTGGCTGTGCTTGCCACCATGGATGATACTGAAAAACCATGTGTAAATTGTCTGCAACAGACAACTGCTGCAGAAGAGAAGTATGTTGTGGTAGGTATAAAAGACCCGCAGCAACACGCTGTGCAACAGTGCTGTGAGTTAGATCGTTTCCCTCAAAAAGGATACTATTGGCAGGCAAATGAGTATTGGAAAGAAGACCAATAACCGTGCGCAGTAGCGTTGTTTTTCCTGCACCATTTGGTCCAAGAAGCGCAATCACCTGTTCTGCTTGAGCAGAAAACGATACGTCTGTGAGTAGCTGTTTTTTACCTGAGTGTTGATACACATGGGCAACCTCAAGCAGGGGCATGGCTACTCCTCGCGAGCAAACAGACGGATAGGACAACCCATAAGATCATAGTTTTTGCGTAAAATATTTTCAATACATCCAAGTTCTGTTGGGCCAAACCATTCTGGATGGTTTGCCTCGAGGACAAAGGTCGGGATTGACGATTTAATTGGAACAACAGTTGATATAATGAGTGTTTCACCGTTGTGTACCAAGAATTTATTGGTGAGTTCTCGCTTAACCAATTCATCAACCTGAATAGCATTGAAGACTTGGTTGCAGCGGCGCCATACACCTTGGACTTCATTAAAAATACGAGAAACGTTCCGTCCTGTGGCGCATGAAATCCACAGCTGAGGAAGCTTTTTAAGAATGAAATCATACTCTAAAATACTTTGCTCAAGGGTGTAGCGTTTGTATTCGTCCAAAAGGTCAGTTTTGTTGAAAACGACCACGATCATTTTGCGTTGTTCGTAAGCATAGAAAAGAAGTTTGAGCTCTTGGTCTGCAATTTTGCCTTCGGATGCGTCAATCATCATAACAACAATATCTGCTTTTTTAACCGCTAACAAAGAGCTTTTAACCATGAGCCCTTCAAGGTCATCTTCAATTTTACGTGGTCGGCGCACACCCGCTGTGTCTGTGAACTGCACGAGGTCATTTAAATGATAGGTCATTGCAGTGATTGGTTCACGGGTTGTTCCTGCAATATCAGAAACAATGGAACGTTCGTGCTGAAGCAATAGATTCATAAGTGAAGATTTGCCAGCATTTGGTCGACCAATAATTGCTACATTGTAGATAGGTTTTTCATCAATCACATCTGTTGGTGCTGGTAGCGTTGCAACAACACGCTCAAGAAGTGAGCCGATCCCGATGCCATGTACCCCAGAAACTAAGATATGGTCATTAAAACCGAGTCTATAAAAATCTGGAGCATTATCTTCAACAGCACGTGTGTTGTCAGCTTTGTTAATCAGCAAGAATGTTGGTTTTTTAGCTTTGCGTAAAACGCGAGCAATTTTTTGGTCTTCTTCAGTCATGCCGTTTTTGCCGTCGACAACAAACAGAATCACGCCAGCATTTTCAATCAGCTTAAGTACCTTCTCTTGTACTCGCAGGGTGATGTCATCAGCTTGTTTTTGTAACACAATACCGCCGGTATCGATGAGATTAAAGCTTCTGCCTTGCCATGATACAGTTTCTTGAATGTAGTCACGCGTTACCCCTTCACGATCAAAGACCATGCTCTTGCGCTGTTCTGCAAGGCGATTAAATAGGGTAGACTTTCCTACGTTGGTGCGACCAACAAGGAGAACGGTAGGATACGAAGTGTTAACATCCATTTGCATCGGTTTTCAGGCTGAAATTTTATTAAGGCTGACTGCTGCTGACCTTTTTTATTTTACCCGAAAAAGCTTCAAGCAGCAAGCTGGCTGTTGGCCATTCCTCCGGATCTTTTATTACTAAAAAAGCATCTTTTTCACGATGGGTAAATCGTGGTGCCTGGTCAGGGATTGGTGGGGGAGCGTCAGCTTTAGGTATAGTACCTACCAGGGGACGTTCGCGATTTATTTGGCCGGTCGTTGTATTGGGTTGAGAGGGAAGCGAGGCATAGATAAAACCGTTGCAGTCATTGAAGGTGGCTTGCAAAAATGGTTGCCAAATGGCTGTTGTTTCTTCAATTTTATTTTTAAAAAAGCTGCCGTTAGTACTGAGTGCAATTGTAACTTTTCTATTTGTATCATTGCAGTTAAGTACTTTTGCTTGGCTAAAAATGGAAATAAGCAGATTGTCAGGAGTCTCTTTAATTTTGGCAACAAAGGTTTCCCATTGAGCATCGTGCTGTGTTGTAGTTGAAAATGTGCTACTTACAACGGCCTCTTCTTCTGTATTTGGTTTTGTTGCTACGGTCTGAGGAGCTGCTTTTAATATAGGCTCAGGTGCCATAGCGCTTACAGGCAGGGTTGTTGTGGCGCTTTGTACAGGAGAAGTTGTATGAGTTTTCGGTTGTTGAACAGGAGG
>JBIIJF010000024.1:0-9274 GCA_044234015.1 Candidatus Babeliales bacterium | reverse complement strand
GCTAGCGTGTCTTGTGAAAAAATAATCAAGAAAGCCCTGCGATCCTTAACAGCCTCGTCTGCAAACCATGCAACTGTCTCTTCAGCGCATTGCCAGGGCTTAGATGAGCCACTGTAGCAATAGACCCTTGCCGTATTTGGAATGGAAAGAGCCGCCCGCATTGCATCTCGCTGCTGCAAAATAGCTGCGGGGGCCAAAGGGGCAACTAAATCATGTTGAGCAATCAAAAGACAATTGCGATTAGTACCGTACTGATCGCATAAAAAATCGCCCAAAGCAGGACTCACTCCTTCAATAATGATTGTTGGGTGCCACGCATACGCTCGACGCTCGACGGCATCAAATATTTTTTTTCGCCACCAAGCAACCATTTTTTGCATAAAAGACAGCGGTTGTTGCTCACACACAAACCGATACTCTTCCGCACAAAGCCCGCGGGCCTGGACAACCACAGGAACACCAAATCCTAGACAACGCACAATAAGTCCCGCAAGGGGCCCACGTGCCCGCACTCCATCAAATCGTTTTTTTCGGATTGCCCATCGTAGCTGCAGCATCCCAATAGCCAAGGTCACTAGGCCAATCAGCGGAAGGCGTTTCAGCACCACACAACCAACCCAGCTTGGCATAGCCAGGGCTGCAATCTGGCGCTGCGCTCCATCTACGTCAGATTCAAACGTCACAATAGTTGCACGGGCAGCGAGATTATTTTGATGCATGCGTACCAAGGGTTCTAATACTTGGCTTACAAAAACAGAGTTGGTAACACTATCGTAAAGAACAATAAGCAAATGTTTATTTTCCATAAATTCTCCATTCTCCTCTGCACACAATCACGCAGGCGTGGTATCTTGAGACTTTATAACCTTGCTAGCTTCCTCACTTAAGGATTCAGTGTATGCAATTTATTAAGCGATTTGAAACAGTCACGATTGAAGACATTCCGCTCGTCGGTGGCAAAAATGCTTCACTTGGTGAAATGATCCAGCACCTTGCTGGCAAAGGGGTAAGCATCCCCTCTGGCTTTGCAATAACCGCTGAGGCATACGTACTGCACCTTACCGAAAATAATTTACATGAACCTATCAAGAAGCTCCTTGCAGGGCTAACAAAAACAGACCTCGGCGCGCTGGCACGCGTCGGCGAGCAGATTCGCAACCTCATTAAAAATGCACCACTACCGGCACCATTGGTAACAGAAATTAAAACAGCCTACAAAGAGCTTTCTACGCGTTACGGCTCTGCGGCAACAGATGTTGCTGTCCGTTCATCGGCCACCGCAGAAGATCTTCCCGATGCTTCATTTGCTGGCCAACAAGACAGTTATTTAAATATTCACGGAGAAGAGGCGCTCCTAACGGCATGCCGCAACTGCTTTGCATCACTTTTCAACAACCGAGCAATTTCTTATCGCGTTGACCATGGCTTTGACCATTTGCAAGTAGCCCTCTCGGTTGGTGTGCAGAAAATGGTGCGCTCAGATAAAGCCGTTGCCGGTGTTATTTTCACGCTCGATACCGAAAGTGGTTTCCCTGAAGCGGTTTTCATCACCTCATCATACGGCCTTGGAGAAACTGTCGTTCAGGGAGCAGTCAACCCAGACGAATTTTATGTCCACAAACCAACACTCAAGCAAGGATTTGCGCCTATCTTAAAAAAGCGCCTTGGCAGCAAAACCCACCGCCTGGTCTATACCAATGACGGCAGCGCAGCGACCCGCGATGAAGAGGTTCCTGCTGCTGACCGCATGCGCTTTTCTTTGAGCAACGAAGAAATTCTATCGCTAGCACGCCAAGCCCTTACAATCGAAGAATACTACAGCACAAAAAACGCAGCCTGGTGTCCCATGGATATTGAATGGGCAAAAGATGGGATTGACCAGCAACTGTACATTGTGCAGGCTCGCCCTGAAACAATCCACGCAAAGCAGGTACAAACACTCCAATACGAAGAATTTATTCTCGATCGTCAGGAGCAAAAAAATCACCGAGTCCTAGCACGAGGCAAAAGTATTGGGCGTAAAATTATCAGCGGGCCAGCGCGCATTGTTACGTCTACCATACACATGAATAGCATTAAGCCTGGTGATATTTTAGTTACAGAGATGACCGACCCAGACTGGGAACCGATCATGAAAATCGCTGCCGGTATCGTAACCAACCGTGGCGGCAGAACCTGCCATGCAGCAATTGTAAGCCGTGAGCTTGGCATTCCAGCAATTGTCGGCACGAGTAATGCAACACAAAGCATCATGAATGGCCAAATCATTACTCTTGACTGCAGTAGCGGAGAAGAGGGTGTTATTTTTGATGGCAAGGTCTTATTTGAGCTCCAAAAAACACTGTTCACTCAACTCCCCAAGCCCCCGGTAGAGATTTACGTAAATTTAGGAAACCCTGATGAAGCCTTCCCCGTCGCACACCTACCAGCAACGGGCGTTGGGCTTGCACGCCTTGAATTTATTATCAACAGCAGCATTAAAATACATCCAATGGCGCTGGTGCATCCTGAACAAGTAATGGACACAGAAACACAAAAATTAATCAACTCGATCACTGCTGAGTACACGGATAAAAAAGCATTTTTTGTAGACCAATTGGCCCAAGAAGCAGGCACCATTGCCGCCGCATTTTATCCGCGTCCCGTCATTATTCGGCTCTCAGACTTCAAAAGCAATGAGTATCGCCAACTCATTGGAGGCTCATTTTTTGAGCCAGAAGAGGAAAACCCAATGATTGGTTTTCGTGGAGCATCGCGCTACCACCATGAAAAATACCAAGAAGCCTTTGCGCTTGAATGCCGTGCTATGAAAAAAATCCGCGAAGAAATGGGGCTAAAAAACGTAATTCTCATGATTCCATTTGTGCGTACCGTCGCGGAGGCACAGGCTGTAATCAATACCATGGCACAACATGGCCTCATTCGGGGTGAAAATGGCCTAGAGGTCTACATGATGTGTGAGATTCCGGCAAATGTTTTATTGATTGACCAGTTCAGTGCTATTTTTGACGGTTTTTCAATAGGCTCCAACGACCTCACCCAAATGACCCTTGCTGTCGACCGAGACTCTCAGCTCGTTGCTAATCTATTTGACGAACGTAACGATGCCGTAAAAATCATGCTCAAGATGGCGATTCAGGGGGCAAAAAAAGCCGGTAAAAAAATAGGCATTTGCGGGCAAGCGCCATCAGATTACCCTGAGGTCGCAACCTTTTTAATTGAGAACGGCATAGACTCGATCTCATTAACACCAGACACCATCATTAAAACATTGCTCGCTCTTGGCAATAAAAAAGGCCTCAACTCGTAAAAGCCAAGGCCTTGGTCGGTAGTGTGAGGTGCTTATTTATTTTTTTTACCTGCCTGTTTTGAAGTTGAAGTGGTAGCTTGTGACGCCTGAGTTGTAGTAACTGGTGTATCCTCAGCGGCAAGATCATCGTAGGCTACAGGCACTCCTGAAACTTGCCATTTATCAAGCATTGGCACTATTGGTGAGGTTGCGCCGCGCGTCCCAATCATTTTCCCTGGATATGGGTCGAATAAAAACAGCGGATAGTCACCAATCTCAAAATAAAGCATTACCTGCCTAACAAGATTCGAATAGTCTTTACCAAAACCGCGAATACGCTTTTGATTTTTATCCTTCAAAAAATTGATGTGGGCGTCTGACGTTCTTTTCAAATCAACCGGTGTTGCTGTATTTTCAATAAGCCTCATGAGCCCTGCACGATCAATCGTAAGAGATGCGTTCATCTTTCCTGGGTTTGCATTAAAATCAGCTGCTTTGAGCGGCGTTTTACCATTTGCTGGTACAAAAAAGTTTGCATTCGAACTATTACCCCGAATGGTTTCAAGCAATTTTGCAATGGTATAGGTACCAGGTGCCAAAACTTGCAATTTTTGCCCCGCATTTGCTGTTACGCTGATGGCGATGCCACAAAGCAAAAAGCCAACACCTAGACTTACTGAAAGTATACGATTTTTCATCCTAATTCCCCCGTACTAATTTCCCCATGAATACTTTTTATAGCAAAAGCTATCATGCTCATTTTACGCAAATAGCCATTTTTAAATCAACAATCTGTAAACTTTTTCAAAATAAACAGAAAAATACTTTATTATCCATGATTGTTAAATATTTCAATTAACTGCCCTATTCTGCAACCCCCTGCTTTTTTGTCTTGCTCATCGATACTGAACGTATTATCCTGGCACTACATGAGGATTACATAGATTTTTGTGCTTATAACAATGATTTGGGCGCTATGATTTTTGAAGTAGGATGTGTTTCTATCCTTGCTGGTGCAGGTATTGGCTACTGCTACGGCATTTTTTTTGGCAAACGCATGCAGACCTATCGCCAGGCCCTAGGCACTAAAAAAGCCCCGCTTATCACCATTATTGCCATGAATTTTATGTTAAATTATGTACTTTTGGCAGCAACACTAGTACTACTGATGCGGTACCTTGCCGTCGACGCACTTCTCTTACTTGGCTCAATCCTGGCGGCTTTTTTTATTAAAGTGTACCAGTTAAGCAGGAAAACTTTATGAGCGCCTCAGTTTTTAACCCTAGAACCATTACCCCCCTAGCTTCTCGTGGATTCACCCATGATTTTTGGCATTTTGATATCGACTTTCTCATCGCCACCTGGGTTGCACTTGCTATCTTAGCAACCATTACAGGGATCAGCCATTATGTTATTCGTAAAAAAGATAGCCACGTAGCTTTATTTTATGAAAAAGTTACCGAATTTTTCATGGATCTTTGCACGGATGGGCTAGGGAGTTTTCATCTCTCTTATTTTTGTTTTACCACGAGCCTATTTCTTTTCACTGCTTTTTGCTGCTTTGTCGGCCTTATCCCTTTTGTTGCTGAAGCAACCAGCAACGTTAACACCACCCTAGCAATAGCAATTTGTAGCTTTTGCTATGTACAATTCCAAAAAATAAAAATCCATGGAATTAAAGGTTTTCTTCGGGAATTTATTGAGCCTTTTTTTATTATGGCCCCTATGCACATTGTCGGTGAAGGATCAAAGATTGCTTCCATGACGTTTCGGCTTTTTGGTAACGTTCTTGGTGGGGGCATTATCGTTCACATGCTTTTTGATTTTTTGAGCTCGGGAAAGACCTTCCTGGCCCCAATTATTTTTGGCATTATCGGCCTACACACAATCCTCAGCGTGCTCATCCATAAAAATATCCGCTGGATTGCTTTAGCACACAAGGTAATCAGCAAAATTTTAAATTTACTTTTTTTAGTAACGTGCGGCTTACAAGTTATTTTTGGTATTGGCGAAGGACTACTGCAGGCCTTTGTTCTGACTATTCTAACCATCACCTTTCTTGCTCTGGGAATGCAACATGACCACCCTGCACCACACCAACCACCCCTACCCAAAAATTCCATGCCATCAGATGATGTAGAGCTACAGACTGAGGATATACTATGATTTCTGCGGCATTACTTTATTACGGTTCAGCAGCCATAGCAATTGCGCTCAGTGCAATTGGTACCGGCGTTGGGATTGGGCTTGCAGGCGCAGAAATTATGAAACAAAGCATTCGCCAGTCACTGGCCCAAGAACCGCTTTTCCGTCGCGTGCTTGTTATTGGCGGAGCACTCATAGAAAGCGGTGCAATTATTACTCTTGTTGCCAGCTTGCTCATGGTTTTAAAAACAGCCGATGAAATATCGTTTGATCATGCATTAGGGCTTTCTGGCAGCCTGCTTGCGATTGGTATAACCGCATGTGTAATTGGCCTTGTCTCTAGCCTGATCGTAAAACAAGCAGCGCAAGCAATTGCACGAGTCCCTCTTTTTTCTAACAAGATTATCACCTTTATGCTTCTCACGCAGGCTATCATGGAAGCTCCCGTAATCTTTGCACTCATAACCCATTTCATGGTAAAGATGCGTATTACACCGGTGCTTACACACACTGAGGCAAGCAGCTTTTGTGCAGCAGGCGTATGCATAGCCGTTGGAAGCATCGGCCCTGCGATTGGACAGTTTATGCTTGCAAAAGCCGCAATGTATGGCATTGGCAGAAACTACCATGCATACGATAAGATAACCCCATTCACATTTCTCAACCAAGCATTCATAGAAACGCCTGTCGTCTTTTGCCTTCTCATGATTGGCCTCATTTTACAAAAAGCCCCCCTGCACGCTGGCGATATTTTTTTTGCCACCAAGGCATGGATTGCTACCGGGATTATTTGCATGAGTGCCCTCAGCAGTGGGATTGCGCTTGGCCTTGTTACTCGTAAAAGCTGTGAACAAATTGCCCTATCTCCAGGATTGTATGCAACCATGCTACGCACGACACTGCTCACTGTTGCCTTTATTGAATCATGCATTGTCTATGCCTTAATTGTGGCATTATTTCTTATTGGCGGGTCATAATTCGCCTCCGGGAGAACCTGTTGATTGTCTACATAATTACCAAGCTTGAACTTGGTGGCGCACAAAAAGTATGCCTAACACTGGCCAACGAAGTTGCAAAGAGCATGCAGACTGCGCTCATTTCTGGCACTCACGGCATTCTTGTAGCAAGTACCGAAGATCTTGCTCATCGGTACTTGCTGCCATCCTTAGAACGCGAAATAGGCCTGTTTAGTTTTTTAGCGGACCTGCGATCTTTCATCGAGATGATTAAAATTTTGCGCAGGTTAAAAAAAAAGCACCCAACCCTCATAGTCCATACCCACAGCACAAAGGCTGGCATTCTTGGACGCTGGGCAGCCTTTTTTGCAGGTGTTGGCATCCGCATACACACTATTCATGGCTATGCCTTTCACAATAACCAGTCACGTATTGGCTGGCTACTCAGATATCTTCCTGAGCTGATAACAAGCTTTATTACAAAACACTTTGTGTGTGTTTCTCAATGTGATCAGACTACTGGTAAGCGCCTCTTCCCTGGCTTTGAAAAAAAAAATAGTCTCATTCGCGCCGCCGTTGATGATATCTTTTTTGATAATCACCAGCCAACAAGCAAACCCTACGATACGACAAGGCCTTTTGTTGTGGGGACTATTGCCTGCTTTAAACCACAAAAAAATCTTGTAGACCTACTCAAAGCGTTTCAGTTAGTACACACAACGTTAATAAGTAGCGGGCACCGCCCCCCAGAACTTCATATTATTGGCGATGGCGAGCAGCGCCCAATCCTTACGGCCTGGGTAGCTGAGCACCACTTAACCGAAGCTGTATTTTTTTTGGGCTGGCAACAATCTGTTCAGCCATTTTTATTACACTGGGATGTTTTTGCACTAACTTCTCTATGGGAAGGCTTGCCATGCGCAATTATTGAAGCTCGTTTATCTCATCTTCCGGTTATTGCTTACAATACTGGCGGCATTGCAGAAATAATTCAAACAAATAAAAATGGGTACATTGTCGCCCAAGGTGCGTGGGAAGAACTGGCCCAGCACCTAATACAACTTGCCATAAATCCAACTTTGCAGCATGCTCTTGCCTTGTGTAAGAATGATCTTATGGACTTTCACAACAAGACTATGGTAAAAACACACACGACACTGTATAACAGTCTGTTAGGCATCAAAAAATAGCTACTAAACCCCCGTAAAAAGGAGGGAGCACTTTGAAAAAATGTTTAAAAATCCGCGTTTGTGGCAAGGTACAAGGAGTTGCATACCGCGCTCATGCACAAAAACATGCGCAAATTCTTGGCATTGAAGGTTCTGTACAAAATGCAGAAGATGGCAGCGTTGTTATTTATGCCTGCGGACCAGCAGCAAATTTAGAAAAATTCCTCGACTATTTGTATCAAGGAACAACGAAATCGCAGATAGAAGACCTCCTGGCTGAGCCATTTATGAATGAAAAAGATTTCCGAGGGGCTTTTAGAATTATTGGCGATTAATGCCGAATAAGGATGTTTTTTGTGGCAGCCCATACGCACAGATTTTTCATCATTTTTTGTTTGTGGTTGGGATTAACACCATGTGTTGCTACCAGCACTTCGTTCAAAGGTAACGCGGCTGCCTGGCTTACAGAAAACCGTCCGGCAAATGACCAAGCTTTTTCTGTTGATACTATTGCTTTTAGCGCTGATGTACCAATCAGTCGCTACGAGTTCTTTTATCTATCTGATCTGAAAGAACATACGACGATTACCAAAGAAGACCTTGAGCGGGCATACCGTCGACTTATGGCAAAAAAGCGCTTCTCATCAATTGCTTTTGACTTACAAGAAATAAATGGTGCAATCTCTCTTCATGCAAAGCTAACGGCACAGTGGGTTTTTAAAAAAATAGTTTTTGATGACATCTGGCTTGGCGCAAGCTCGTTTCAACAATTATACCTACAACAACCTGGCGATCCTTTTGAAGCACAAAATCATGAAGAATCACTACGGATTATTCAAGAACATTTAAACGACCACGGTTTTTTCAAAAGCAAAATACAAGACAGCTTGCATTTTAATGAAAAAAACAATACAATCACCGTACATATGCGGCTCAATAAAAAAGAGCGTTTCACGGTTAACAGCGTAGACGTACATTTTCTCAACAAAGCAAACAACGACACCTACGGCATTTTGCAGCCACTCTTAAAAAAAACACGTGAGCGACTAGAGGGCGCTCCCTATGCAAAAAAGCAGATCACGCAGACGATTCAGCAATGCAAAAAAATATTGCGCAAAAATGGTTACAGTGAAATAGGAATAACTCATGAAATAATTCCTAATGAAAAAAAAGCCACCGTAGATGTCATCATAAGCATAAAAACGGCCCCATCTCGCTCAATCACAATCACTGGCAATACGGTATTAAGTACTGAATACATCTTGCACGATGTAATTGCTAAGCAAATTCCTGATTGGCTTTTTTCACCCGATGTTCTCCAACAACATCTTCTCCATGAATACTACAAAAAGGGCTACTGGCACGCACGCATCACCTATGCACTGCTCGTAGATAATCAGTATGTGTTCACCATTACCGAGGGCAATCCTCTCCAGATTTCATCGGTTGTCATCAGCGGCAATAAGCAGCCCTTGCTTAAAGAAGCACAGCATATAATTGATCAGCTTGCCCAGACAAAAGGCAACCAAGCAAGCATGGGCCTTTTGCTCGATCAACTAAAAGCACTTTACCTAGCCAAAGGCTTCTGGGATTTTTCCATTCAAAAGCGCGACTTTATTAAAAATGCTGATGGAAAGACGCATACCGTCTCCCTGCATCTCTTTGAAGGCAAGCAACGCTTATGGGGTGGGTTTAGCATAAAAAATGCCAAAAAG
>JBIIJF010000120.1:0-3075 GCA_044234015.1 Candidatus Babeliales bacterium | reverse complement strand
CCTTTAATGTATGCAGCAAGGAAAAACCACAAAGATGCCACGAGCATACTCCTCCATGCTGGGGCTAACGTCAATAAATGTGATAACGAAGGATTAACTCCTTTGATCAAAGCAGCTACACAAAATGCAACCGAAACCATACCTTTGCTTATTGCGGCTGGAGCACAAATAAACTATAAACAACCTACTACAGGTCTTACAGCCCTCTCATTTGCAGCAAGTTTCAACAATACGGCACAAATTGTAGAATTGCTGCTTAATGCAAACGCAACCGTTGATAACATTGATCTAGCCCAAAAAACCCCCCTGATATTGGCATGCATAAAGAATCATCATGATGGATGCAAGAAAATCATTCAAAAACTACTAGAGCACGGAGCCAACATTGAGGCATCTGACAAGCAGGGAGTAACACCATTTATAGCGGCAGGATGGGCTAAAAACTATTTAGCTCTTTATACACTAAAAGCCTCTGGGGCGAATATTAATCACCAAAACATATTGGGAAGCACGGCCCTTATTAACGCAATTTTTGAGTCTGATGACACAACAGCCCAGGTTCTCATTAATCTTGGGGTTGATCTAAACGTTTGTAACCTTTTTGGAGGCACAGCACTGATCGTGGCTGTACTCAAAGAGAATATATATATAATACAGAAGCTTTTATCCGCCTACCCACTAAACAATCCAAAAGCTGTTGCGATTGACTACTGCCCCAGAAACACAACAACAAAAAAAACTTATAATACCGCCCTGATTATGGCAATTAAAAATAAGAACGATGTAATAATAAAACTACTACTCGAGCACGGTGCTAACCCAACAAAACGAAATGGCATGGGCCAAACGCCACTAGACATAATTAATCAATCCCCTGAAGAGTTAGGACATCTCAGACCGTTAATTGAAAATGCAATTGCAGAATGGCAACCAAGATAAGAACACAAAAAAGAAAGCCCCTCGAAAGTTCGAGGGGCTTTTTCATGACCAATTTGTACAAACCTACAGCCTAAATCCCATTTTTCTGAGCTGCTCACACAGCTCATACAACGGCAAACCAATAACATTAGTGTAGGATCCATTCACGCTCTTGAGATACCGTAAGCCATGCTCATCAACCATTGCTGCGCCAGAAGCCTGCATTGCCATAGGAAGCATTCTAAAATAGGTATCAATCGACGAATCATCAACATAAAACTCAACCTGCGTCGTTGTAACCCAGTGCGCATATTCACCCCGTTGCCAGCCATCTTCACCTCTATAAAACTTCTCTAAACAACAGGCTGTCACTACTTCGATGGGTCCCTGCCGCTGTGCACGAAGCATTTTTAAAGCATGCTCACGGTTAAGAGGCTTGCCAAAAATTTGGCTTGTGGTTGGGTTGCGTTCTAACGTATCTGCCGTGAGAGCAAAAATATATTCGCTCTCTGTTTTTGTATGTTCAGGCAAACGCAGTGCTTTCATTTTGCCCTGCGCAACGGCAAGAACATAATCTTGAAATGCGTTAATGCCCTGCCGTGGCTGCTCATCGCTCATATGCGTAAGCACTTTATATGGAATGTCTGCAAATTCTAATAATCGCTGACGTGATTTGGATTGTGATCCAAGGTATAAAATATCTTTTTTCATGATGCACCTAAATTTGTTGCCAAGTGCCGGAGAAATGCTGTTTTATCTTTCCTTCTAACTGCAAAACAAACAGTCTGTCTTGCAGCGCCTCAAGTCCAACATTGGTTCTTGTGAGCAGTTCATCAAGGGTAGCAGGCTGCTGTAATGTTGCAAGTAGCAGGTCTTGCTCTGCGGCGGGAGGGGTCAACAATGACTGCTGACCAGCCTCTTCACCAAACTCTTCAAAAATATCATCCACTGAGGTAACCAACCGAGCCCCTTGCTTAAGCAGACCATGGCAACCAGCACTCAATTCGCTGTTGAACTCCCCTGGCACCGCAAGCACACTGCGTCCTTGTTCAAGAGCAAAACGAGCGGTAATAAGGGCCCCACTTTGCTTTGCCGCCTGTACCACAAGCGTCCCCATACTGATGCCAGCAATAATCCGATTCCTCATAGGAAACGTATTTTTATCTGGCGTACGGCGCAACGGAAATGG
Source organism: Candidatus Babeliales bacterium (assembly GCA_044234015.1). GTDB lineage: Bacteria > Babelota > Babeliae > Babelales > RVW-14 > CAIKAH01. The sequence continues at coordinate 968 of JBIIJF010000120.1, read as the reverse complement.
TGAGAGCATCACACCACCGCATTCAACAATACGCCTAAACAGCGCACTATTTTGTAATGGATAGATTTCTAACAACCCTGAGCCAAGCACAGCAACTGTTTTGCCACCCACGTCCAGCGTAGCCTTATGCGCCATCGCATCGGCTCCTAAAGCCCCACCACTCGAAATCGTCCACCCTTGCTGCACCAAGGGTGGTACAAGGACATCAATAACTTTTTGTGCGTAGCTGGTTGCCTTGCGTGCACCAACAATTGCAACGCTTTTTGTTGTTAACACAGCCAGATCGCCCTGCGCATACAATACGACGGGCGGATGATGAATCTGTTTTAATATTTCGGGATAGTACACATCAAATGGCGTCAATAAGGCAACACCATGTGTAGCAATCAGGTCCAGCTCTTGGTCGAGCATAGTTTTATTTTTTAAGCCATCAACAACAGCCTGCGCATTTTCTTGCTTGAGGCCTGTAACGCGTACAACATCCTGCAGTGTCAGATCATACACGCCTGCAAAAGATATTGTGTTACTGGATGAACAGAGCTCTGCAAGGGTTGGGGCAAGCATTTTTTTCTGCTTTCCAGTACATACGAACTGGAGCAAGCGTACTGTAGCAGCTGGCCCCAGTTCTACAATTAACGAAAGATGCAGCAAAACCAAGATGTTTGAGGGATACATGCGTTAAGCTTCGTCATCTACTGCTGGTACATTGTGTGTATCACCGCTAGTTACTTCAAGAAGTTCTTCTTCTATCAGTAAATCCTCAGGCAAGGTCATAAGTACCGGTGATTGGCCGGCATCACCATCAGCTGGTGGTAGCATATCTTCATCTACCGCCGCGGACCCTGCTTCAAAGGCAACCATTGCAGAAAGATACTGCTTGTCTGCCAAGCGTACCAAGCGCACGCCTTTTGCCTGGCGCCCCATAGTTCTAATCTCTTGCGGTGACAAACGAATAATCTTCCCGTTGG
>JBIIJF010000023.1:0-9393 GCA_044234015.1 Candidatus Babeliales bacterium | reverse complement strand
CGTCATTTATGGTGGCAGTGAGAGCTACAACAATGCTACCGGCTCAATCATCAGCTGGCAGGATGCTGCACAAATTGTTCGGCCGTAATCATGCGGACAGGCTATTGCTTTGGCAAGGCAATTCGCTGCGATACACCATGAGATCCTGCCACTGTTTGGGTCATGGTCGTATCAAGGACAAAAGCTATTGGTGGCTCAGGCGCTATCTGCTCCGGGCCAGCTTCGCCATACTCTTCTAGATAACGCAAGACTGACTGATTATCTGGATACGTTTTGACAAAACCCCACAAAAAACCCATTACCACAAACATTGTTTTAATACACATCTGCATCCCCCCAACGAATATGCCTTGTCCCTAGTTTCCCCACCACCAGACTAAACGAAGAGGTAATAGTGAAGCAAGAATCCTGAGGCACGCAAGCCCCCAGCACCTTTGCGCGTTCATTCTTGCTCAGGGCAACCTTTTTTTGCCATGGTGAGACCAAGACACTTTCGTAGCAAAAAATTCTTTTTAGGGGCCGGCTGATGAAGCTAAAAAATCTATTTATCTTGATTTTAATCTGTAATCTTGGACCATCAAGCCTTTGGGGGGCAGTAGAAACCAAGGACGCAAACCCTGCATGGGATGCTGAGCAAAGACTCCTTGCTTCCAGTGGAGATTCGGCAACTAGGGTACCACCTGAACCAAGTCCTGAAATACCCATAAAAACAGACCTAGAAAAAGAGCTTGATGAGAATGCCAAAACACTGGGGTATAAAACAGCCAACTTGATGAAATTGCATGAAATTTGTAGTGATTTCGCCAAATCACCCCACGACCGAAAAATTCAATTCAAAGTACCACGTTTTTTTGGTATTCCATCTGCACAAGTCATGCAAGCTTTTACGCCAATACAAAGTATGTGGTCAAGCTGCGTTGCAAGTACAACAGAACAGGACCGTACTTTTCAAGAAAAAAAATTCTCCCCTGCATTCTTAGAAGCACATAAAAAATTTACTACTGATTTAAATACGTATCTTGATTCGCTTATTCTTCCTTCTAGCAGAACGCTTGATGCTTTTTTTGTGACCAATGGACTTGATTCCCTGCTCACTGATACACAAACAAAGAATTATCGCCTCATGGTGCGCAGCACTGGCAGAGAAGATACTCGCGAACTTGCCAATGCAGGCGGAAATGCCAGCGTTCCTAACGTGGAAGCAACACCAGAGACTGTGCTTGCAGCAATCAAACGGGTTATTGCATCGTACTTTAGTTTAAAATCTTTAACGCAACGCCTTGAGGCTGGGGACCAAAGCATTTTTAATCCAGACCCATTCATGCCTGTTCTCATTCAAGAGATGGTTGGCGAAACCGATTCTGCAACGGTCTCTTCTGGCGTTATGTTTACTGAAGAGCCTGAAGGTGGAATCGGGGCAAAGGTTTTAAAAAATCCTGATGGCTCTATCAAAACAACGGGCATTACCCTGGTACAAGCCGCCTACGGACACAATGAAGCGGTGGTTAATAGCTTAGTCGCAACCGATTCTTACTACATCACCACAATCCCTGGCTCTACTGAACCAGCTATCTACCCCGTAATTCGCGCAAAAGAGCAGCGCCTCAAACCAACACCTGGAGGCTTAGAAATGACCCCAAACCCATCAGAGATTATTCTCAGCCCTTCACTTTCTAAAGAAATACTCATTGCGCTCAAACACTTTGCAGATCAACTTGAAAAATCCTATGGATACCCTCTCGACGTTGAATTCGTCGTTCAAAAGCAAACCATTTTTATTGTGCAGGCTCGTCCAATTGTGTATCGCGCCACCGCACAACCCTCGTATATTTCTGGTGCTGTTGCTGGTGATCGACTTACTGGATCAACCATTGTTGCTGCTGGCTGCAACGTGCGCACCATAACCCAGCCAAGCCAACTTATCATTGCACCAACGATCATTAGCGCACTCGATATTTTTCTTGATCCTACAAAGAAAGCTATCCATCATGACCTCACAGCCGTCATCATCGGCTCCATGGCTTCAAGCCTTTCCCACCCAGCAATTACTTTTCGTAACAATGGCATCCCTGTCCTGTACATCCCAGAGAATGAAAAAATAATAACAGCACTAAGGGATGGAAAAACAGCCCTCATCAGCCCACAACAAAGCACGGTATTACTTGCTAGTGCCGAAACTGAATTACCAATTACTCAAGGCTGGTGCAGTTATCCCGTGCCCAAAGAGATGTCGGTGCTGCCCAATTTTTTAGGTACTAAAAAAACAACTAATTATATTAGTGCCCCAAAAGATGGAACAAGCTCCCTCGCTAACCTAATCGCCATTATGAAAACTAGAAACAGCTATTCCACCATCGATGCCACAGCAGAATTTTGTGAACAGCTAGACGCTGCAATAAAAAAATACCCAGCAGCAAGGGACCTCGAAATAAATCTACGTGCTTTGCTAGATGCTGCAGTAATTATATGCCAACAAATTGTTGCCCTTGCCCATCTCTCACCATCGGACGATACCTACCCCAAACGCCTGCTTCCCATTAAAATGCTAGAAGCGCTCACCTATCAGCAACTTGATTATAAGACCATTGCAAAGCCACTTTCCGTTGCAACCCTAGTAAAAACACTCAAAGATGAAACTGCACCCAATACGCAACCAAGGGCCGGTGCAGGCAGTGACGACGCTGCCGTAACATCATCAACCAGCACAGAGAAATCTATGCCTGCGTTCAAATTCCCAAAGCTTGGTGAGTACTACGTGCAACTGCGCAAACTGTGTAATAATATTTTTGTCGATGAAGTCCGTGCTGACTGGCTACGGCTACTTGCGGCAGCTGCTGGGGATGAGAAATTAATGACAACCATCACACACCTGGTCAAACAGTTGAACAACGCATCCATCCTACCATCTTGGCTGCACAGTGATTTTGCTACTGGCATGCAAAAAATTGATGCAACGGCAGGGCCAGATACTATGAGAGCGTTACTTCAAGAATCACTGGCAAAGCTTGAAAACGACAATGATTTCTTAACCGTGCTACAAGAAAAACGTAAGCAAATCAAAGCGGTGAAGCCCTCTGCGTTTGCACAGCCTGCAAAATGCCAAGCAGCATGGGCAAATTTTGTGGCTAACCTCAACAATTATTTTGCCGCAGAATCATTCACTGCTCCATTCACAGCTGCTGGTGACTACGGCAAACAGTCTGCCGTTGAAATCATGCGTGAATACATTGATATTTTTGATCAGTCTATTAAAAGTGTTACCGGCTGCGCAGAAAGCCTGCCAGAAGAGCTCCAATTATCACTTTTTAAACAGATGCTGCAAGAAAATTTTAGGCTCGTGGAAGCCTGGACACGATTGGTAGATGAAAAAGACATAACGGCAGGAGAGAGCACTCCTAAAAAATATTTAGCTATGATGCATACCCTTGTGAATAAGGCTGCTTTCACCAAAGCCGATTTAAATCCAACACAGGGTATTTCACCAGCTATTTTTGCTATGGGTGCAGGACATGATTGGGTAGGGGATTGGAAGAATCCTCAATTACAATCAGGTGAAGATGTTTTTAGTGCTATGCACCAGTCCCTCATCAATTTTTGTACGCTTCTGAGTCATAACAAAGAAAGACCTTTTACAACCCCACTATTCCTAGATAGGATAGAAACAGAGCTTCGAGACCAAACAGCAAAAGTAACAATAATAATAGATACTAAACAGCAAAAATTAAAGGCTTGCCTTGTTGGTAAAAAAACAACCCCTTTTAGACTGATAAAGAATTACAACATTCCTCTTAGATCTCATAGTTGCCAGATAGAATTGAAATATCAACACAGTCGACAACCAGAGGTTATTTTAACTGCCCAATTTGCAGGAGGAAATGCGCTCGAACGATACCGCTGGTGTAATGTAGCCGGACTTGTGCTTGCGGCTCAATATCTACCAAATGGCATGCCGACCAAAATTATTGAGTTGGCTAATCATTACTTAAAAGTAGAATTAAGAATTAACAACACAGAACAGCTTGCTCTCTTCAGTCAACTATGGGTGGATATACTACACCTATCAGATGAGGACAATATTAATTACCAGAACTATAAAGACAATATTGCAACAAGTGGGGATGGTGAGAAGATTCATCAAAAAAATATGGCCATACTTTATGCTTTTAAAAAATCTGAAATTGGTTGTTTGGCAAAAATATTATATTACATTCAATTGGCGACTAATAATAATTTACGCCTTAACTTTCACAAGTATCAATTCTTAATTAAATGGAGTCACATATTATCCGCTTGGAAAGGCAACCCTGATTGCGTAATAGAACTTCTCAAATGTGGGGTAGACACCTCTCGAAACGACGACCGTAAGAATAATCTGATGCATCTTGCTGTAATAAATAACAATATAGAAATGCTTGCTTTTCTTCATGAAAACTTCCCAGACATCATCAAAGAGCCTAATACTAGAGATTACACCCCCCTCCAATTAGCCGTAAATCTAGGCAAACAAACTTGTGTACAAAAACTCATAGAGCTTGGCGCAGATGTCAATATAAAAAATTTCTTGGGCTATAATCTGATGCATCTTGCTGTAATAAATAACGATATAGAAATGCTTGCTTTCCTTCATCCAAAATCCCCAACCATGATCAATGAGAAAGATACGAATGAAAAAACCCCACTCGATCTGGCGAAACAATTGGGCTCTTCCTATGTGCCAAAACTACAAGAGCTTCTGGACAGCAGTGAAACAATTGCATCTGCACCTGCTGCAGGAGGAGGCGGTGGTGCTAGTGGAGCAGCCGGTACTGATGCCTAAATAATTATCATGCTTCCTGGAGCAACAGATTAGCCATTGAACGGGCAAGCTGATGCGATGGCTCAAGCTGTAAAACCTTCTTGAGCGCTTCGTCCGCTTGCCTGTTTTTACCAGCTGCACAAGCAGCAACAGCACAGTAAAAATGAGCATCAACGTACTGCGGCTCAAGCATTGCAGCGGTTGTAAAGGCATTAGCTGCTTTACCAAAGTGCTCGGCAGAAAGCTCTAACTTGCCAATGTTTACCCAGGCGACTTCGGGCGTATTGTACACTGGGCTACTCGCCAGATCACGCCAAATACGGCTAGCATCTTCTGTTTTACCCAGCTGCGCAAGCAAACAAGCATAGTTGTTTAAAATCTGTTCATGTAAACCATCTTCCGTTGTTGGCAAGAGCAAGGCCTCTTTAAAACAGCTCTCACTGAGGTGCAGATGACCAAGATGCATGAGTAATGTACCTTTGAGGGCCAAAAATTCTGGCTTCTTTTCGAGCACTAGGGCTTGATTAATATGTTGCAACGCCGCCTGGTATGCGCCATGTGTTTTTGCAGAATCAGCCAGATCACAGAAGGCCATCTTAAAATAGGTCTGTGCAAGATTTGTATCTTTCTTCTTACCACACCCGCTACAAAAAAACAGAAACACCAATGTCAAAACACCGTGAAAAAAAATCATATTCTCTTCTTTATTTAAAAAAATACGCGACATGGATTTGATGTGATATAATCACCCAACAGAAAATAATACTATCAAGGGTCATTGTGCAATTAATTTGGGATGAGTTTTTAAAAATCATTACCGCAGAGGCTGGCAGCCAGGTCGTTGAGACATGGTTTAAAGCCGTATGCCTCCAATCGTGGGATGTCGGCACGATGACGGCTACGCTACAGGTGCCCAATCAATTTGTAAGCCGCTGGATTCAAGACCATTACACCGAACTTCTTAAAACACACCTTGCTCGGCTCCTGAACACGCACAGCTTGCGTTTATCGTTTGCCGTGAATCAGGCTAACGATACAACACTGCGCTCACGAACTATTATGCCAGCTTCCGTAACGCATGATGCCGAGCTCGTATCGAACAACCCCGTAGCCCCAACACCATTATACACAACAAGCACAAGCCCTAGCATTATTCATAAACGATCTGAAGAGCTTGTCGTTTCTAATAAAAACAGTACCAACCGACCGAGCAACGCACTCAATCCTGCCTACCGTTTTGATAATTTTATCGCTGGCCCAAGCAACTCTCTTGCACACGCGGCAGCATACGCTATTGGCGAGAGTCTTGGCAAAGTCTACAATCCTCTGTTCATTTATGGTGGCACTGGCCTTGGCAAAACGCACTTGATGCATGCTATTGGCAATGAGGTCCACAAACGCAACCCAGACATCGTTATCCGCTACGAAACTGCAGATACCTTCATAAATGATTTTATTAACTCTATTCGCTTTGACCGTTCGCCACAATTCAGAACACGCTACCAAAACGTTGACCTAATGCTCTTTGACGACATTCAGTTTCTTTCTAATAAAGAGCAAACACAGGAAAGCTTTTTTCATATTTTTAATGTTCTGTATGAGCAACAAAAACAAATTGTACTTTCCAGCGACACCTTTCCCAAAGAGATTCATGGCCTACAAAGCCGCTTAAAATCACGCATGGAATGGGGACTGGTAGCAGATATTCAAACGCCAGACATTGAAACAAAGATTGCTATTTTAAAGAAAAAAGGCGACCTCCATCGCATTACGCTTCCTAGTGATGTTGCTGAATTTATTGCTTCACGAGTTGTTTCCAACATCCGCGAGCTGGAAGGGGCGCTCATTCGGATTGGCGCATTTGCCAGTCTTACCAACCAGCAAATTAGCCTAGAGATGGCACGTAAGGTTCTCTTAAATTTGAGTGAGCCAAAGCGCGAAGGCATTATGCTGGATACGATTATTAAAGTTGTCGCTAAGCATTGTGATGCGGGTATCAGCGATATTCGCTCTAAAAAACGCCAGCAAGATATTGCGCTTGTTCGACAGATTGCCTTTTTCATCATGAAAAAAATGAGTACCTGCTCGTTACAAGTGATTGGTAATTACGTTGGTGGGCGCGATCACTCCACGGTAATCCACTCCATCAGTAAGATAGAAGCTCTGCTCCCTCATGATCCTCAGCTTGCAGCAAAACTAAAGGCTATTGAGCAAGAGATTATGCAATCATGATAAAGTCTTCAGCTTGCCAGTAATGCGTGATACGCTTGTCCCGTTCATCAATACGAATTTTTTAAACGTGCTGTTAAAAATCCAGGGAGAGCTGTATGTCCGCATTATACAAGATCTTGTTACAAAGTCTTCTCATTGCGAGCACGCTTCTGCTTGCTGGCTGTTTAAAAAAAGAAGCCACGGCAGCTAGTCAGTCTTCGCTACCACAGACTCTTGACCAAAAATCTCCACTCCTCATGCCGCTGCACCCTGATCCAGCAGAAAAAATAACTCCAACTAAAAAAAAACCTGGCATTAAAAAAAGAGAATCTTCTATTTACGATGCTGATAATCCTGCAGAACTTGATTTTGATGTAGAAAACCAGACCGGAAAAACGCTCTTTGTTACCTGCTTTACATATCAACGCCGTCGTAGTTTTGATCGTTGGCACTGGGTTAAATCACCTGTTTATGAAATAATGCCCCATCAAACCGTCACGATTGATGTTGACAGCATTCCAGACACCAGCGACCGCAACGCCGTTTTTGGCTACCTTGCCGTTCTTGAAAGCCACCAAGAGGCACAAGATGCCGTTATTGAGCTATTGGAAGACCAGAAGAAACTTGATCTAGACCAGCTCATAAAATTAAAAGGTAAAAAAGTAGCGCTAACCGTAGAAAAATACGGCTTTAAAAATGATTTATTGGAATTTGATTTTGTTGAAAAAGACAAAAAAGAGCCCAGCGACATAACTGAACTCGATTTTGGCGTAGAGAATAAAACGGGCAACCCTATTTTTGTAACCTGTTTTGCTTACCAAAAAAAAGCCAAGGGCAGCTGGCTTGGCGCTACTGAAGCAAAAGATGATATGAGTACCTGGCGGTTTGAAAAATCACAGGTCATTCGACTTGAGCCCAATCAGATAGGCACCATCGACGTTGGCACGATTGTTACCATGCGCGACAGGAACTATGTTCGTGGTTACCTTGGCGTCTTCAGCCAAGACCAAGAAGAGTTGGCACAAAAATCTACCTACGAGCTACTCCCCAATGGCAACAAGCTTAATCTTGGCGAGCTTAACAGACTGGCAAGCAAAAAAATCGTTATTGAAGTTGAAAATTATGGTATCATACAGGACTACTTTGATTACGTCATAAAACCTGCAAAAACCATAGACTTTAAAGCCATCCACGGACCTAAAAAATCATGACTACTCCGCTAAGCACAGAAACATACCATAAACCAGTCCTAGTCAACGAAGTACTTGCTGCGCTTGACCCAAAACCGGGCAAAGTTTTTCTCGATGTTACTTTTGGTGGTGGTGGGCATACCCGGGCACTTCTCATGAGCGACCCATCCTGCCGCGTCATTGCCCTGGATTGGGATAGCAAGGCAATAGATATGAATGCGCCTGCCTTGGAAGAAGAGTTTGGTGACCGGTTTACGATTTATTTGGGGAATTTTTCCAATTTGTACAAAATTGTAAAAAAAGAGCACATTGGCCCTTTTGATGGTATTTTGGCAGATTTTGGTACCTCTCAATATCAGATTCACCAACGCCCCGGCTTTTCCTTTTCTAAAGATAGCCCCCTGGATATGCGCATGTCCCCGTCACACAAATTGGTGACCGCAGCTGATATTTTGGCAAATAACACCGAAGAAGAAATTGCAAATATTTTTTGGCTTTACGGTGAAGAGCGTGCTTCTAGGCTGATTGCAAAAACGATTGTTGCAGAACGCGTAAAAAAACCTATCCGCACAACTAAGGACCTGGTCACCATCATTGAGCGACTTTTCCCCGTCCATGCTTTTAAAGCAACTCGTGGCATTCACCCGGCAACCAAAATTTTTCAAGCTTTACGTATTGCCGTCAATGATGAACTCTCCAATATTCACTCGTTTCTTGCTGTATCATTGCAAATTCTTAAACCCGGCGGCAGACTGGCATGCATTAGCTTCCATTCGCTGGAAGATAGAATTGTAAAACAGTTTTACTTACAGCACACAGACAAATTAGAAATTATCAGTAAAAAACCTATCACGGCACAAGATGATGAAATTTATCAAAATGCATCATCACGATCTGCAAAATTACGGGTGGCAGAGTATCGGTAGATACGTTGAATAAAATAACTGAGTTTATGATTAAGATGTGGATAAAAACGATATTTGCACTTATTGCGTTACTAAGCCCACTTGATATTCAACCAAGCCAGCAAAAACAACTTAGATCTCCAAAAAAACAGCGCGCAGGTGCTGTTTCGCCCTCTATAGCTGCGAATGCAATAACAACAGTTATGCTGGCAAATGGTACGGTTACAACAGCAAAATTAGGTGATGCGTCTGTCTCCTCAACAAAAATTGCTGATCAAGCAATCACGGGTCC
>JBIIJF010000119.1:0-3083 GCA_044234015.1 Candidatus Babeliales bacterium | reverse complement strand
GGCTGCAGCCATTGGTGCAGGACTGCCTGTAGATGAGCCAACCGGTAACATGATTGTTGATATAGGCGGCGGTACCACTGAGGTAGCGATCATCTCCCTTAAAGATATTGTCTACTGCAAGTCAGTACGTGTTGGTGGGGATGAGATGGATCGTGCTATTGTGCAGTACATCAAACGTAAATACAATTTACTGATTGGTGAAAGAACCGCTGAAGAGATCAAGATTAATATTGGTACTGCTCTTCTAACAGAAGAGACGCGTAGCAGTATTGAAGTCAAAGGCCGCGATTTAATTACTGGTGTCCCAAAGACAATCAAATTGACTGATGCTGAGGTGTTTGAGTCCTTGGCTGAGCCTATCTCAATCATTACCGATGCTGTCCGCTCAGCGCTGGAAAATGCACCACCAGAATTATCATCTGATCTTGTTGATCGGGGCATTATTTTGGCTGGCGGTGGTTCGCTTTTGAAGAACCTGGATGTTCTTCTTTCCAAGGAAACAGGATTGCCAGTGCGCCTTGCAGACAATCCATTGCTGTGTGTTGTGCTTGGCGCCGGCAAGGTTTTGGAAGAGCTTGATTTCTTCCGTGATGCGTTGATGAAATAGGAACAAAAATAGATAAATCTAACTAGAGAGGGCAGCATGAGCGCTGCCCTCTCTAGTGTTTGCATAAGAAAGATGTTATGCAAATGGTAAATGTCCTAATGGACCTTTTAGAAATAAAACCTGAAAAAGCTATGGCGCTAAAGCAAGCACTTTTTGCGGTGGCTCAGGACAGTAAAAATAAACCTGCATACTTAGAGTATCGTGTGCATCGTGACAATAATAATGTAGCGCAATTCGTGTTTTACGAGAAATGGACAAGTAAAGAGTTTCTCGCAGAACAGTTCAAGAAGCCATATATTTTAGCATTTGCTGCGCAGTTAGATGATCTGCTAGTAAAACCATATCAATTGACACTTGCATAAGAGATTTTCTAGAAAATAGTTAAAAAAAAGCCCCAATGCTATTTAGCATTAGGGCTTTTTTTTAACAACAGATAAGGTCTGTTTCACGATTGCGTCCATCAAGAGCACCCAGGAGAATTTTTTCTGCATCTTCCCAGCCTAGTAGTCTTACAATATCCAGCGCAGAGTGACCCTTATTTGTTCTAGCAAAAATATCTGTTGACGGATCTTCCACAAGTGCTTGGATGATGCGTGTGTCATTTTCTAGCCAATAGTGAAGTGTTGATACTGCTCGGTGAAGGGCAGTGAATCCGTATTCATTGGCAATATTTTGGCCACCATTATTGTTTTTTTTTAGTAATTTAAAAACCTCTTTAAATCCACCTTTATCGATTGCAATCTGCCATGCTCTAAGCATTTCCTGTTTTTTAATTTCAACTGCATAGGGGTGCACTATGAGGCTTTTACAGATAGGGCCATCTGTCGGGTCTTCAAGGTCATAAATGGGATGCTTTTTTCCAAGATGATGGGTGCTCGAATATAGGTATTTCTGTAGTGAGCCACCAATGCCTGCTGGGAATATGCGACGTAATGCTGCTGCATCAACAGATGCAGTGCTGAGTAGCAATGAACATAAAACAGCATTACGTATGCTGTTTGGAAAGTACTTTTGATTGATCATTTTCAATCTCCTTTTTTAGATAGACATCTTTTCATTGTACTGTCTGTCCTGGAAAAAAGAAGTAAAACCCTGCTCTTCTACCCAACAAAACTATTAGGTGTTTTTGCCGCAGGAACCATAGCTTTGATAAGAGGAGATAGGGCATCTGGTTGATGAACAATCGCAGTCGGCATGTGGCGTACTAGGAGTTGAGCGCTGCTTCCGCCCCATGATACGGCAATCATTTGCAGAGGGATTTTTTTTGCGGCTTCGATGTCTCTGGCCTCATCGCCAATGTAAATAGCAAGTTCTGGGTTAATCCCATTATGGCGGATGCATTTGCTCATGAAGCGATGCTTGCCAAAAATACTTGATTCTTCAATCGCGTCAAAATGTGGCAATTTATGTTTCTTAAAAAATGCGCAAATAAAAGCCTTACTGTTTGAAGAAACAACGGCAATTTTATAACCAGCAGCTTTGAGTTGCTCAAGCTCTTCACGAATCCCCTTGTAGGGCTCTGCCGTTGTAGCATGCTTTAGTAGTGTTTTTTTAATACGATAATGGAATAGCGGCAGCTGATACCAATGCAAGCCGAGCCTATTTTTGGTTAAGTTATGGATAGAATAGTGCCTGAGGCGAGCATGTTCATCTTCTCTGATGGGTGCAAAGCGATACCATTTTGCCCATGCATTAACACTATGAATAACAAAAAGAAACGACTCTGCAATTGTGCCATCAAAGTCAAAAATAACCCAGCGTTGTTGCGTAATTTTTTTCCTATAAAACCGATTGAATAGGTCGTAGCAGATGTATAATCCAGCGCTAGTGCCAAGCAATAAAAAAACATATTTTAGCATCACCGTAAAAACCTATCTGGTTATGTGCGTGAAAGGGTAACCGCTCTGAAATGTTCCCACTGATCAAAAATATTTTTAGGCCATGATGCAGCGATATCAGTAATAGCGCCCTGGTTGTTGTACGTGGGCTTTAGGATTGGGGATAGGGTAACTTTACACTTCAAATCACCAACAACATATTTATAATTTGCCTGTAACTGTTTAAAATGTTCCATGTTGCGAATTGGAATTCCATATTGTTGAATAAGATTTTTTGCAGCGATTCCGTCGCCGGTTGATTTGATTCTTTGGACTTCAGCCAGTAGTGTTGTGGTTGCAGCTAGGGCTTTTGCCATATCTGTGACATTGAGAGCAATGACCGTATATTCTTTACCATCTTCTTCAATAATGTGTTCATCGATACGAGCACCACCAGCATCAATAATGTAGTTCATGATAGTCATATTCGCCCGAGCGTGGTCGCCACTGATTTCTGTTGCGCTCTCAGATTGTTGTAGCATGCGCATTAATCCGCTATCGAGCATATGGAACATGAGCCATTTTTGCAGCTCTCTTTTCCCGAGTTTTTGGTACCAGGAAGTGAGCAATCCTTGTGCAGCTAATTCGTCAAGGTGAAC
>JBIIJF010000022.1:0-9412 GCA_044234015.1 Candidatus Babeliales bacterium | reverse complement strand
TGCTCCATCTACTGCTTCAAGCGCATCAGCAGCTCCTGCTTCTATTGCTGGATCCGGTGGTGATCGTGAGCCGGCACATTTTGGACCCGATGATGATAATCCGGGCCGTGGTGATTTTCCCAGCTCTTCAATGCCATCATTTCGTCAAGAAATGGTTTGGAGCCCTGAGCGTGGGAGGGTAGTCGTAGTTGTGATTCCTGTTAGGCAGCCAGTAATATCGCCCCGAAGCGTAACGCCAAGCCTTGGTGGCTTTATGGTTACCTTGGGGCAGGAGCCAAGAAGTCATGCTTTTCCAGAAATTCGCGAATAATCTTGCTACGTAATTTTTTACCATCAATCGAATAATAGTGCTACAAGGGTCGTTGTTCAGATGGGGAGAATAATTAGGTGAGATTGTTCTTGCAAAAAATACAGTCTCTGGCAGAATATTAGGCGTTCTTGCATTACTTGCAAGAGCGCCTCTCTTTTTTCGGGGGGGCTGTAGCTCAGTTGGTTAGAGCGTCCGCCTGTCACGCGGAAGGTCGTGGGTTCGAGCCCCATCAGCCCCGCCAGAATTCTTAACAAAATTCAGCGATATCTAGTCATATTTTGAAAAGCAGACTTCTGCGTGCTACACTCCGAGGCATGAAAACTACAGAAAAAAAAGTCTTTAAGCTTGTTTCTCCTTTTGCACCTGCTGGTGACCAGCCTGCGGCGATTGCTGCTTTGAATAAAGGTCGACCGCGCAACTCTGTTCTTCTTGGCGTGACGGGTTCTGGTAAAACCTTTACCTTGGCCAACGTGATTGCTGCGCAAAATAAGCCGGTGATCATCATGTCGCCCAACAAAACGTTGGCAGCGCAGCTGTACGAAGAATTCAGTCTTTTCTTTCCAGAAAATAAAATTTGTTATTTTGTGAGCTACTACGATTATTATCAGCCAGAATCTTACTTGCCGGCACAAGATATTTACATTCCCAAAGAGACCAAAATTAACAGCGAGATTGAGCGTTTGCGTGTTGAGGCTACAGCTTCGATTATCAATCGGCGAGATGTGATTGTCATCGCCTCCGTTTCTGCGATCTATTCGTTAGGGAACCCGACGGACTACCGCGAGCTTGCCATGAGCCTGGTGGTTGGGCAAAAAATTTCACGCAAAGAGCTTTTAGATAAGCTTATTTTTATTCAGTACAAACGGAACGACACGGAGAGTGTCTCTGGTACTTTTCGAGTGCAGGGTAATGCGGTTACTTTGAATCTTCCTTATTTGAAAGACAATTTACGAATTGAGCTTTTTGGCGATCAAATTGAGCTGATCGAGCTTGTTGACCGTCGTGAGCACAAGGTGCTCAAGGCATTAGACAACACTATTATTTTCCCCGCAAAACATTTTGTAACGACGCAAGAAAAACGCGATGCCGCCGTGATCGACATGAAGCGTGATTTGGCTACTGAGGCAGCGCAGATGACTAATGAATTGTACCGAGAGCGCCTGTTGACCCGCATCAATCACGATATTGATATGATTCGTGAAACCGGCTACTGTACCGGCATAGAAAATTATTCACGCTATTTTGATGGTCGTTTGCCTGGCCAGGCGCCGCATGCGCTATTCGATTTTTTTGACGAAGATTATCTTTTTATTATCGATGAATCACACATCGCTCTGCCTCAGTTGCGTGCCATGTACAACGGCGACCGTGCCCGTAAGGCTTCGCTCATTGAGTATGGCTTTCGCCTTCAGGCATCGTACGATAATCGGCCGCTGAAATTTGAAGAAATTGAGAAGTATTTTAAAGATACTATTTTTGTCTCTGCAACGCCTGGGGTGTATGAACTTGAACATGCTGATCAAATTGTTGAGCAGTTGGTTCGTCCAACTGGCATTACGGACCCGGTGATAGAAATTGTTCCACGCCAGGGGCAGTTATCCCATCTGATTGAGCAGATTCGTGCAACAACGGTATCTGGTTTTAGAACGCTTGTTACCGTGCTGACTAAAAAAGCGGCTGAAGAGCTCGCACAGCATTTAGAAGATAATCGCATCAAGGTATGCTACATGCATAGCGAAATCAAAACGCCACAGCGCACAGAGTTATTGCACAAGTTACGTGCTGGTATCTTTGACTGCCTCGTTGGGATTAACTTGCTGCGCGAAGGCCTTGATCTGCCAGAGGTAGCATTGGTGGCGATTTTGGATGCCGACATCGAAGGATTTTTGCGAGACACGCGCTCTCTGATCCAAACCATTGGCCGTGCTGCACGCAATGCAGATAGCAGGGTGCTTTTGTACGCAGATGAAATTACAGATTCCATGCAGCGAGCCATTGAAGAGACAAGTAGGCGCCGAGCGTACCAGCAAGAGTACAATCAGCAACAGGGTATTACGCCCGAATCTGTGAAGCGTGAGGTGACCAAAAGCATTAACGGTTTGCAGCAGGCAATTGCGCAGGCATCTCGTGGTGCCAAAAAAGGTCTTACTGTTAAGCAGATGGCCAAACAAGATATGCAGAAATTCATTCAGCAGCTCCAAGAAGAGATGCAGCAAGCAGCAGAAGATCTTGATTTTGAAAAAGCAATCGCACTCCGCGATAAAATTCTGGCGATGCAAAAAGCAGATCAAGACAAAGAAAAAAAGTAATCCGATACCATTATGCGTTACTGCTTGTCTGGTGCTATGCTCTGAATGAATATGCTAAAAAATAATCACAGCGAATACTAAAAAGTAGGGGAGTGTTTATGAACACGCGTGATTATGCTTGTGCGGATGCGCAGGCAGTCTTGGATTTTTTACAGGTTAAGCAATCTTATGGCCTGAGCGAGCATGAGCTTTCTTCACGGTATCAGCAGTACGGCAAAAATATATTAAAACACAATCAGTACAATGCTTTGGCCATTTTGGTGCGGCAGCTGTGCTCGCCTTTTTTCTACTTGCTTGGCGTTGCTGCTGTTGTATTATTTTCTTTGGGCGAAATCAGCAATTCAGTCTTGATTGCGATTTTTGTGCTCATCAATATTTTGTTTGGCTTTTACCAAGAGTATCATGCGGAAAAAACAGTAGCCGATCTTTCTAAAATTATTGCCCTAAAAACAACAGTGCTTCGGGCTGGGGTTGTGCAAGAAGTTTCCGCGATAGACTTAGTTCCTGGCGACATTGTTATGCTTGAGCCAGGGGATGTTTTGGCTGCTGATTTGCGAATACTTAACGCCCAGGGACTGCTGATTGACGAGTCTGTGCTTACAGGGGAATCGCAAGCGAATAAAAAAACGGTAGAGGCATCATCTGCCTCTACAACGCAAACGTATAGCTCACTGGGATATGCAGGGACGGTGGTTGCAACAGGGACAGGCGTTGGCGTTGTTGTTGCAACAGGAAAAAAGTCCTCGCTAGGAATGCTTGCTGAACAAGCTGGCAACATGAAGCGAGAGAGCTTGTTTGCCCAAAATATAAAAGTTTTTACGTTGCTAATGATGGCACTGATTGCTATTACGCTTACGGTCATCATTGTTCTCCACACCTGGGTGCGTCCAACGGGGCTGCCGATACTTGAACTTCTTATTTTCGCCATTGCTCTTGCGGTGAGTATTCTACCAGAAGGACTTCCTGCGGTGATGACGTTTTGCCTTTCTCAGGGGGCTGCTCGCTTGGCTGCGCAGCGCGTCGTTGTGAAGCGGCTTTCAGCGATTGAGGATCTTGGTGGCATTACCACTTTGTGTGCAGATAAAACCGGCACGTTGACCGAAAATAGTCTTACCGTTGCCGCCGTGTATGGCCAGAGTGATGCTGTTTTGAGCGCCTCGATTGCAGTTAATGAAGATGTTCTGCTTGAGCGCAAAGATGCAGCAAGGTCGTTTGATGATGCGCTGGTAAAACATTTTAATGGGACAATACCTTCTGGCAAGCGTGTGATCTATTTGCCGTTTGATCATGAACATTACTGTGCGCATGCAATCGTACAGCACCAGGACACAGCGATGGCCTACATTCGTGGCATTCCTGATACCATTATTGATCGCTGTAATCCATGTGATGAGGTAGCTATTTGTGCGTGGGTGCACGATCAGGGGATACAGGGGCGTCGGGTTATTGCCGTTGCGCAAAAAGCCTTCTCTGGTCGGATGAGTAGCGAGGCAATCGTTACAGAAAAAGAGTTTATTTTTGTTGGGATGGTTTCGTTTGAAGACCCTATTAAACCATCTGCCATTCAAGCAATAAAAAAGGCGCAAGCCCTTGGTTTGTCTATCAAAATTATAACCGGCGACACTGCCGAGGTTGCCGGATCTGTGGCACGTCGCATAGGGTTAATTAAAGATGCATCAGAGGTTGTTACCGCTACAATGCTCAACGAGGCTTCCCATGAGCAAAAATTAACAATGTATCGCGATAATGCCGTATTTGCCAGTATGTCGCCGCACCAAAAATATACCATGATAAAGAGGTTGGAATCTGTTGAGCAGGTTGGTTTTTTGGGCGAAGGGATCAACGATGCCCCCGCCTTAAAAATAGCCCATGTTGCGCTTGTTGTTGATAATGGCACAGACGTTGCCAAGGATGCTGCAGACTTTATTCTTCTTGACCGTAGCTTGGAAGTGATTGTGGATGGGATTGCTGAGGGGCGCAGAATTGTCGCCAATACCATAAAGTATATTCAGCTTATGTTGATTTGTAACACATCAAATTTCTATTCAATTGCGATAGCCTCCCTACTGATCGATTACTTGCCGATGATGCCCTTGCAAATTTTACTTGTGAATGTGTTGTCTGACTTTCCTTTGGTGGCAATAGCAACAGACCATGTCGCCCTTGAAGATGTTGCAGCTCCACAGCAGTATCATTTCTCCACTATTTTGACTAAGGCATTAGTATTTGGCGTGATTGGAAGCATTTGTGATTTTGTTATTTTTGGCAGGTATTACCTTGAGCCAAAAATGCTCCAAACAGTTTGGTTTATGTTTAGTATTTGTTCTGAGCTTATAATGTTTTATGTGATTAGGACAAAAGGCTTTTTTCTCAACGGGCACCGCCCTCCAGCGGTCTTGCTCATGCTCAGCATCACATCCGCCATTATTACCTGTGTGTTACCCTTGACGCCTATCGGGCAGACGGTGTTTGGCTTTGTTGCCCCGTCGTGGTCTGAGTATGTATTTTTTGGTATGCTTCTAGCGATTTGGCCCTTGGCTATGGAATTAGTTAAGATTTGTTATCGCAGCATGCAAAATTGGTTTGCAAAAACAGCAGTAAAGGAATGTGAATGAGAACGTACATAGCAGCTTGTTCTATTGCTTTGGTAGCGTCGTTAGGGGTTTTTATGGTTCAAAATCAGCGTGTTGTTAACACGTATGGTACGGTTATTGTTCTGAATGGCCCATCAGCAGCCGGCAAGAGCTCCATACAAAAAGAGTTTCAAAATTTAATGATGCCACGTCTTTGGATCAAACTAGGGATCGACAATCTTTTTGATAAGCCGATGCCAGATATTGATCTATCTAATCTTGCCTACTGGCAAAAAGAAAATCCTATTCGATGGGTAGAAACAACTGAGGATGAGCATCAACATTCGGTCATCACCTTGCTTACCGGGGTAGAGGGCGAAAAAGTAGCGTATGGCATGAACAGTGCTATTGCGGCGTATGCTCAAGCTGGTTGCAATGTGATTGTTGACTACATTGCCTACAGAAAAGAGTGGCTTGATGACCTGCGCGCTAAGCTTGCAGATATCAATGTCCACTGGATTAAAGTGCATCCACCATTGGCTGTGCTGGAAGAGCGGGAAGTTGCTCGTGGTACATCACCAAAAGGGCATGCTCGAAGCCATTACGATTTTGTTCACTGGGATATTAAATATGATCTTGAAGTTGATTCAAGCTTGAACACTGCTGCAGGCATAGCTGAAAAAGTGAAAGCATTTTTGGAGCTGTAATTTTTACCTGCGAGAGTTCCTGACCGCATCAAGATAGTCGTCAAGGCTTTTTTCTATTGCGGCAAAAACGAAAGTATAAAATTCGTCTGGCTTCTCGGTCAGCAGGGCATGTTCAATGCTATCGATATATTCTTGGCGTTGCTCGTTGTCAATGATGGTGAGCGGGTAGTCGGCTTGCTGCAGTAGCAATTTCATGAGGAGCCGAGCTGTTCTTCCGTTGCCGTCTGCAAAGGGATGAATAAACACGAGTTACAACTGTGCCTGGGCTGCAAGCTGAGCTGGGTGCACCTGTGCCTGGTTGATTTTTTTATAAAAGTCGCCATCAATTCAGGGAGTTTAAGGAAATTTGGTCGCGGTACACGGGATCCAGAAATCCGCACGGCAACATCTCGCACAACGCCAGCACGTGTAGGGTCAATGGTGTGCAAAATGAGATGATGGATAGACAGAATATGCTCTAGCGTAATGGTTGCATGTGTTGTATGCGTTGCAAGATCAGTGATAAAGTCTACAGCCTTTGCATGGTTAACAGCTTCCCAAATTTCGGTTAGGCTCTTGCCGCCAACAGAAAGCCCATCGTTAATAATGATTGCTGTTTGGCTACTTGTGAGGGTGTTGCCTTCAATGGCGTTTGAGGTGTACGTCAGCTCATTGCGCGCCCAGGTGTAGAGGCTTTTTTCTAGGCCCGCAGGTAATGGTCTAAAGCTATCGAGCAGCGTTTTTTTCTCACTAATTCTGGCTAATACAGTATTCATTTTCACTCCAAAGAGGGTAACAGATTTTTGTATGGTACTACACTGGCGCTCATCAAAGAAGCGTTAGCGTAATTTCTGCAGCCGATTTGACCTTTACGGCGATCTGCGGCACACTTCTCATGCATAATGCCGTTTTAAAATGCTATGGGAAATTATTATGAAACTATCACTTGCCTGGATATTTGATCATTTGGATGCTGACTGGCGAACACAAAATGTCGACCACATCTACGCCCAGTTCAACCGTATCACTGCTGAGATGGAGTGTGTTGAGCGTGTCTTGCATGACCTTTCCCCGTTCTTTTTTGGTAGCATTACGGATCTATCCGCAGAGGCAGTGACGCTTTCTATTCCCGAGCTGGGAGCAACGGCAACCCTCGCTGCTCAACCTGGCATGGCTATGGGCCAGTCATTTTTACTCAAGAAGACTCCCAGTGGGTTTATTCGAGCAACGCATACAGATTTTGGTGGGGACAAAGATGGCGCATTGCCAGCGTTCGATTGCTCTGCGGCTCAGCTCAAAGGGAGCTGGCGTGAGAGCTGGCAAAAAGAGGACGTGCTTATTGAAGTTGATAATAAATCCATTACCCATCGCCCAGACATGTGGTCACACCGTGGTTTTGCACGTGAGATTGGCGCATTTTTGGGCATAGCATTAAAACCTGCAACAGACTTTTTAGCATCTATTCCTGTGGTCAAAGCCCCGCAAGCAAGCAAAAAAACGGATGCAACGCCTTTGAGTATTGCGATCAATGCACCCCAAGCTTGTTCACGGTTTACTGGCTTGTTTTTTTCAGAGATTAAAAACAGACCATGCAATCTGCTCATTGCAAGCCGATTGCTTAATGTTGGTGCGCGTCCGATGGACGGGATTGTAGACGTTGCCAACTACCTGATGCTTGACTGGGGACAGCCTGTTCATACCTACGATGCCCAGAGCATTGCTGGTGGCACCATTGAGGTTCGGATGGCGACCGAGGGTGAAAAACTGAGCTTGCTTGGTGGCCTGGAAATTACCCTTACGGCAGCAGATACTGTGATTGCGGATAGCAAAAAAGCGCTTTGCCTTGCAGGAGTGAAGGGGGGCATGAACAGTGGCGTTACGGCAAGTACCACACAGGTCTTTTTGGAAGCTGCAATGTTTGATGCAGGGACGATTAGAAAAAGTGCTCAGCGCCATAAAATGCGTACGGACTCATCAACACGTTTTGAAAAAACTCCTGACCCAGAACAGACTTGGCAAGCTGGCCAGCGGTTTGTTTCTCTTTTAAAGCAGGCTCGGATTGAGCATGCACATGCGCCCGAAATTATGTTGGTTGGCAAAGATGTTGAACCGACGGTAATCACCCTAACACATGCATTTTTGGAAGAGCGTATTGGGATGTCTCTGGAGACCAGCACGGTCACAAAAATACTGACAACGCTTGCGTTTGAGGTTGATCTGCATGATGGAACCTACACTATTACCGTCCCATCGTTCCGTGCAAGTAAAGATGTAAAAATTAAAGAAGATATCTTGGAAGAAGTGGTACGTAGCTACGGTTTTGATAACATTACCCTAACGCTGCCAATGATGATACGCACGCCATTTGTGGTACAAAATGTGCAGCGACGCTCCCAGATCAAGCGGTATTTCTCTCAATCTGTTGGGATGACGGAGCAGCAAAATTATGCTCTTGCCGATGAGCAGTTTTGCAATAGTATTGGCTACAAGCCAACTATTGGCATAACGCTGATGAACCCATTGGCAGAGAACTTTGCCAATCTAGTTACCTCTCTGATGCCAAATTTATTAAAAAATATTATTGAAAATAATGTCCACCATGACGCGCTCTCCTTCTTTGAAGTTGGCAGAATTTGGCCAATGATCAATGGGGCGGCTCAGGAGCAACGCTCTGTTGCCGGTGTTTATTTTAAAAAGCGCCAAATCATAGACTTTTATTCATGCAAGCACGACATTGCCCAGCTTTTTGTAGCCCTTGGTTTGCATGTGCATGATATTATTTGGCAAAAAACGACTGGAGCTGCAGTGTGGTATCATCCGCACCAAACAGCTTCTATTACCTATCAAGGGCAGCCTGTTGGGCTACTGGGTAAAATAAATCCATCTTTTGCGCCATCACTTGGTATTGATACAGAATTTGATGCAGTATTCTTTGAGCTTGATGGGGATTTTTTAGAGCAGCAAAAACCGCATGTACCGTTGTATGTGCCAATTTCAAAATTTCAAGATACTTACATCGATTTGAGTCTTCTTGTGCCCTTGGCATTACCAGCTGCTGAGCTTGTTGCTCAGATGAAGGGTTGTCATAATTTTATTACAAAAACTGAACAATTAGACTGTTTTGAAAACCCCGCCTGGCCAGATGTGCGTGCATTGACCTATCGCTTATGGCTTTCAGCAACAGAAAGAACTCTTGAAAAACAAGATATTGACATGGTATGGCATACGGTGACAGAGGCCATTAAAAAACTTGGGGTTCAGGTACGGGTATAATTCTTATGAATGCACTTATTATTTTTTTAGTTACGCTTGGTCTTGACCGCTTTACAAAGGCCTGGGCGCTGAAAGTGCTCAGCCTTGGTTTGCAGTCACCAACGTCTTTTTTAAATTTGGTTCTAACCTGGAATAAGGGTGTTAGTTGGGGGCTCTTCTCGACAAATAATGAGTGGGGAGCAAGGCTGCTTACCTTTGTTATTTGCATGGTTATGTTTGGTTTTGCTTGGCACACTGTTCGGCGCACTTGTTATTTCCAGG
>JBIIJF010000118.1:0-3111 GCA_044234015.1 Candidatus Babeliales bacterium | reverse complement strand
TGGTCGCTAGCTGATGCGGATGCAGCAAAACTCCAGTTTGAAGCACTTTTCCAAAAACACGATTTTTCTGCTGCAACCGAAATCGCCGTGCATGAACTACTTGGTAAAGAAGTGTGGATTGTAGATCTCCTCAAACAGCTCAACGCTGTTACCAGTTCATCTGACGCTAAGCGCTTAATTGAAGCAAGCGCTGTTAGTGTTGATCAACACGTTATCGCTGATTTTAAAGCTATGATTACACCCACTGCAGGCATGATTATTAAAGTTGGTAAGCATAAAATATATAAATTAACGTAACACCCATCTATGGTATTTGTAACATCATGAAAACACGATTTTTTATTATTCTTAGTATTCTCTGCAGCTCCAAACTCATATGAATGGGCGGAGGAACGATACCACCAGTATCCGATTTAGGGGCATCTGCGGATGCAACTGAGACTCTAAAGGGGTGTTCTTTTTGTAACAACGTTACCTATGAAGATCTTTATTTTATGCATAATCCTCCTGTTTCCTGCAACACCCATATGCATCTAAGTTGCTTCAAGAATTTCGCTTTAGAATCACAAACAAGAGGGGGACTCTTCTTCACCGTTTGCCCAGGATGCGAGAAAGAAGTGTCCCTTGATCTTAAACAAAGAAGATTTATTCCTCATTTCTTTGCTCCTCACGTTCCGCACGAGATGGGCCCTCTCATTATGACACCCATGGGATTCGTACAACTAATGATCCCTGTCAGCACATGTCCATGGCCAATAAATTGCCCACCCGGAATGATGCTATTTCTTCCTGGAACGCCCCCCTGGCAACCACATTGGTAATACCTAGGCAACTAAGATACATCAGGGAAACCATTCAACAAGATTTACGCCGATACGGTGATGCTTAATTCGTTAGCAGCCAATGATCATTTGTGGTATAGTTCTAGCTAATATTGGCCCCTAACCCATGTATATTTTATGACAACCCTAGTACGCATTATCCGCTACACAAAGCCTTATTGGAAGATTCTCACAGTTTCACTCATTTCGGCAACACTTTTTGGCCTTGTTTCTGCTGCACCTGCCTATGTGCTCAAACACACCATTGATGAGATTTTTATCAAGCGCTATAGCCATCTGATTGTCCCTTTTATTTTGGTATTTGTTGGCGTTTTCATACTCAAGGGTGCGCTCATGTACATTTCAAGCTACACGATGCACTGGGTCAACAACAAAGTTATTAATGACATTCGGCACGAAGTGTTCTCACGCCTTGTGCACTACCCTTTGTCATTTTATCAGCAGCAGTCGACCGGTGCGTTGATGTCGCACTTTTTGCACGATGTACAGCTGATTCAGCAAGCAGCAACATCAACCATTAAAGATGGTGTACGCAGCTTTTTTGAAGCTATTTTCTTGGTGAGTTTTGCCATTTATCAAAATAAAATTCTCGGTGTTTTGATGATCGTCATTGGGCCACTCCTGGCAATCATCATCAAACGTCTTGGTAGTGCGCGCAAAAAAGCCTCGATTTCCATTCAAACCCAACAGGGTCTTATCAGCTCCATGCTGCAAGAAATTTTTGTTGGCATTAGAGAAATAAAAGCATTCAATGCAGAGCAAGCAGAAGAAAATCGGTTCAGAAATTTATTAAATCGCTGCTTTACGGCAATTATGACCAGTGCGCACATTGAATGTTTTTTACCAGCGCTTGTGGAAAGTATTGCTATCTGTGGCTGCAGTAGCATTTTTTATATTGCCGCACACCAAGTCCTTGCAGGCACGATCACCGCAGGTCAACTCACCGCCTTTGTTGCGGCAGTGCTCCTTGCCTACCAGCCGCTTAAAAAAATGGTGAGCGTGTACTCAGACATCCAGTACGGCATGGCAGCAGCTGACCGTATTTTTGCCCTCACTGACCGAGTGTTTCCTGCAACACAAAATCGCCAACTTGAACTCCCATCGTTTTCTCGCGAGATTGTATTTGAAAATGTAAGCTTTGCCTATGACAAGCACTTGGTGCTTGCAAGCGTAAATTTAAAACTCAAAAAAGGTGAGAGTATTGGCATCATCGGGCCTTCTGGCTCAGGCAAAAGTACGCTCTGTGATCTACTCCTTGGATTTAGCATCCCTACCGGCGGCATGATTTACCTAGACGGCACCCCAATCACCAAAGCCACACTCACCAGCCTGCGCAACAATATCGGCTATGTTGGCCAACGTACGTTCTTATTCAACGATACCATAAGCAACAACGTCGCTTACGCACGCTCCGGCGCAACTAAAGATGAGATTATGGCAGCCTGCCAGGCAGCGCACGCTGATGAGTTTATTCAACTGCTGCCACAACGATACGACAACTGCGTTGGGGAGAACGGTAATCAGTTATCAGGCGGCCAAAAACAGCGTCTTACAATTGCCCGTGCGCTCCTCAAAAATCCTGAAATTTTAATCTTTGATGAGGCAACCTCTTCCCTTGATGAAGAATCTGAAAGTATGATTCGCAAGACCATTGAATCCTTGCAGGGGAACAAAACACTCATTATTGTCTCACACCGCCCAAAGATGCTGCAGGGGGTTGACCGCATTTTATTGGTCAGCAATCATCAAATCACTGAGCTCAGCCAGGCGGAAGCAGCATCTGCTTTCAGTAGTCCTTTTTTGGCGTAAATTAGACAAAATAAAGAGGATTCGTCATGAAACAATACGTAGTATTTTTAGCACTCCTGTGCGTTGCAAAACCCCTATCCGCAGCGGAAGCAAAGAACATGCCACCCTGTGTACAAGATGTTTTCAAGCAAGACCAAGGACGAATGCTCGCCTCAGCACAAAAATTTGCTCATAATGCTGGCTTTTTTACTTCAGATGAGATTCCATTGCACTGCGCTGTTCGCACTGGCAACTTGACAAGAGTCACGCAACTGCTTACTGAAGAGATTAATGTAAACATAGCAAACAAAAGCGGTGCTACAGCCCTGCATTTTGCCATCGGACAGAACAACATTGATATTGTAACTGCGCTGTTAGATGCAAAAGCAGACGTAAATGTAGCAGATGTCAACGGCGTAACCCCACTTCACCCAGCTGTTGCAGATATTAATGTTGATGAAGCAATAGTAAGACTATTGCT
>JBIIJF010000021.1:0-9636 GCA_044234015.1 Candidatus Babeliales bacterium | reverse complement strand
CAGTGCAATTAATGATGACGGGGCTATCAACGGCTGCTAGGTCAGTAATCTTTTCGGTAACAAAGTGTACCCCTCGTTTTTCTAAAATCGCTCTGAGTTGCCTCATCATGAGGCTGACATTAATTAGCAGGCCGCCTTCTTGTTTGAGCATAGGGTGGTGTGCTCCGGTACCAAAATCTACGATGGTCTCTTCAACTGGGTGCGGCGAGAGAGAGACGGCACTTTTTTGTGGCTTGGTTGTGTACATTGGCAACAGAAGGGCAGAATCAGCTGAGAAGTATGGATTAATGCCCGCCATAATCTCTGTGTAAAATAGGTACGATGCTCGGAGCATGTCTTGCACTTCTTCTGTCATCCAGCTGCGGCCAAGATCAATGCTGGGGGAAAAAAAACCAACGGCTTTGTGTGACGTAAGATTGGCTGTCTGCTCAGCAATAACAGTAATATGTGTGTACCCACGCTGGGTAAGTTGGTAGGCCGCAGTGAGGCCAATAACGCCGCCACCAATAACGGTGATCGCAAGACTTTGAGCATTCGTTGGCAATAACGTTTCAAGTTGATCGAGTACAAAAGGAGTGCTGCCTGGTGCCATGATCCAGCCAAAACCAGCATGGCCGTAGTGATTAGCTAAAATTTGCGTACCAATTTTTGTTGCATTCATGGCGGGGGTGTGCTGCCTGGTGGGACGATAGCAGATGGTTTTTGTTCCTAGGTGCTTGACATCTAAGCGGGGCGGCTTGAGAAAAGAGATGGTTCTGTGCATGACAAGCAGGCTCACGGTTATAGGTTTAATTGATAATGATGGGAGTTTATCATGCCTTGCTCTGTGAGGCAAAAGAGCATGCGGTTTATCCCTTCTGGTGACAGAAAAGCATAAAATTGTTAGTCTACGGGGGCATCGCATAATTAAAGTATAGGGTAAACAGAGGTGGGGCAATTCATGAGTCGCACGCTTTTTAGTGTTCTAGAGCATTTATCTGCTGATGAGATTAGCGCCATTACCGATGAGCGTACATTTGCACGGGGTCGTGATTATTATCAGCAAGGTCGTGTGACCACGATGACCACACACAATACCCCAACAGTGCGATTGGTTGCTACGGTACGTGGTACGGAGAGCTATAAAGTGACGGTTACCTTTGCAGATGGAAGCTTGCGGTTTGTGTGCGACTGTCTTGCCTGGCATCCCATGGTTGCTTGTAAGCATGTGGTATGTGTGTTGCTTGTTGCTCGGGATGTTTTTAGCGGGCAACAGACCATTGAACCAGAAAAAAAAGTATTCGAAGCAACCCTTGTGCGCGAAGGGCGAGAGCAGTTTATCTCATTTGATCGAGCACTTTTTTATGATGATCCAAGCCTTTTTTGGGATAGCTTTGTATCCGAAGATATTATTCAGCGCAAGGGGATGATGCTGATTCCTCTCAGAAGATTTTATCCAGAAATAGCAAACTTTACCGCTACCTTGCAGCAGCATAATATTGAGCTGCTGATCAATGGTAAAAAGCCAGAAACAGCAACGCTTGATGTCTCCCTTGAGGCTAAATCTGGTAGTGGCAGCAGTGACTGGTTTGATCTTGCTCCACAGATTTTGGCAGATGGGATTGAACTTTCTCCCGAGCAGCGTGAAGAGCTTTTTTCACGGAGCGGCTTGTTTATTGAAACAGCTGATTCAATAAAAATTCTTAATCCGCAGTCACAAGAGATTTTACTTGTACTGGCAAAAATGTTCAGCATGAGTGATCAGTTTTTTAGTTCAGGCCATCGCAAAAGCACGGTGGTTGGTATTCCTCGTTTGCGAATTCTTGATCTTATCGAATTGCGCCAAAAAGGCGCAAACATACGGCTTAGCCGTGAAGATGAGGAATTGCTAGAGGGCCTTAGTAATTTTAAAACAGTACCAAAAATACCAGTACCTGTGGAATTGCAGGGGACCTTGCGAACCTATCAGCAGGAGGGGTATTGCTGGCTTGCGTTTTTGTATAAAAATCGCTTTGGCGCATGCTTGGCTGATGATATGGGTCTTGGGAAAACGATACAAATTATTGCCTTTTTAGGGGGCCTTGCTGAGGGTTTAATTGCAATTCGTACCAAAAAAAAGCTGCCGCATTTAATTGTTCTACCGCCAACATTGGTTTTCAACTGGCAGCGTGAACTACAAGCTTTCTATCCATCGCTCCGTGTACATGAGTATGCCAATATTTCGCATGGAAAGAATTTTGCTGACTGTGACGTTATTCTTACCACCTATGACCGCGTGCGCATTGATACTGATTTTTTTGAACAGCAGGAGTTTCATGTTGTAGTTTTTGATGAAGCGCAGGCCATAAAAAACATGCTGGCAGCGCGTACGGCAGCAGCTCGTAAGCTAAAAAGTTTATTTACCATTACCGTTACTGGTACGCCGCTAGAAAATCATCTGGGTGAGTATTATTCCATTATTGACCTTGCAGTTCCTGGGCTCTTGCCTCAGTACCGGCATTTTATGGCTGTTGTAAAATCTGAAGATGGCCCTGCTCAGCTGATTAAAAAGACCCGACCATTTATTTTACGCAGAACAAAAGAGCTTATTCTAAAAGATTTGCCGGAAAAAAATGAATCCAATGTGCTTTTGAATATGGCGCCGTCGCAACAGAAAATTTATGCTACCACTGTTGCGCAAGTGAAAAAAATTATTGAGTTGGCTTACCAAGGCAAAACAACTGCTCAGGCTCAGGTGATTGCCCTGACGGCCATAATGCGGTTGCGCCAAATTTGTATCTCTGCTGAGTTGATTGACCCGAGCAAAGAAGCGCCTTCACCAAAAATTGAGTATGCGATTAGCTCTCTGCATGAAATAGTTGATGAGGGGAATGCAGCGCTCGTCTTCTCGCAGTTCACGAGTTGTCTGGATTTAGTTGAAAAGGCCCTCAAAAAAGCCGGCTTGGCCTACTATCGGATTGATGGAAAAACACCCATGCCCCAGCGCAAAAAGATTGTTGCGACATTTCAAGACAACACAGAAAACACCGCTATTCTCCTACTGAGCCTCAAAACAGGTGGTGTTGGATTGAACTTAACACGCGCAAATTACGTGTTTCACATTGATCCGTGGTGGAACCCTGCTGTGGAAAATCAAGCTTCAGATCGTTCGCATCGGATTGGCCAAAAGCAGGTTGTTTTTGTTAACCGTCTTGTGATGCACCATACAATTGAAGAAAAAATGATGACGCTTAAAGCGACAAAGCAACAGTTGTTCAACGATGTTATGGAGCAGACTGCAACCAAAGCTAAGAGTCTTATTTCTAAAAAAGATCTTGATTTGCTACTGAGTTAGTCATCATTTTCATCGGATTGGTCTGACTCAGAGTACGCTTCCTCATCTTCACTGTTTGAACTATCATCATCCACAACTCTGCGGCGCTTGCGTCGTTGGCCTGTTGTACGTTTTGAAGACGCATATTTTCTTGTATGTACGTAGCCATCATGGTTTCTAAGTGCCTTGAGTGTTGGAACCGCTTTCCCACAATCGGGGTATGGGCATATGAAGTTGCCATCTTTATCTTTCTCTAGCGGGTGTCTTGCTTGCTGGTGGGCTAAGAGGCTGTGTGATGAGTTGAAGCTAACAGAGCAAGCAGGACAGCAAAATGGTTGGTGTGGCCCATGCGTAAGGCGTTTGTGTTCCTTTAAACTTTTTTCAGTCTTTAGAATGCGAAAGCATTCATCGCACCTTTTTTTTGTTAGTAACGTTGCTTCTTCTGCGTCGTCTTCGTTCCAGCAAATGGGTATGTCCGTGTTGTTGATTTCTTCATCAGGAGGAATATCTCCAATTGTATAAAGCTCAAATAGCTGACTATTAAATGCATCTACAAGGAGTTCATCGTTTATCGCTAGCCCTGCTCTACCATTGCCTCTGCTAGTATCTGTAGATAGGTTGTGAGAAACCGCGTTATGGTTTTGAAAAAAGATTTCAGATTTGAAAATTTTACGGCACTCACCGCACCAGTGTTCACCGGGCTCAAGGCCCTGCCCATGTACTATTTTATTGTGTTGAGCTAGGGCTTTTGCTTGCTTAAATCCAGCGTCGCAGTGAGTACACAGAAGGCTTCTACAGGCTGCAGGGGCTAAGCGTCTGTGTCTATAAAGGGATTTTTTGGTTGTGTACGAACAGACACAATCAGGGCATTTGTATTGTTTCGCACCATCTTTGGTGATGATGACATATTCTGCTGGCAACAGTGTGCTGTAAAAGCTGGTGCCTAGCAATACAAGAATCGGCAGCAGCAATCTGCTGTGTAGATTTTTCATCACATCCCCCTCAAATTTTAAAGCCGCAGACTCACCATAGGGTGAGCAGGTCCATCAGCTTAGAAAACCATCGTAGCGTATTACAGGATGTTGGCGATAGAAAATTAAAAAAAATAGCAGCCTTTCTTAATTGTGTGATGGTACCCAGGGCAAGGCCTCCCGCAGATGCTAAATTAATTTTCGGATAGGGCCTTATATTCGCCACATCAATAAACTTTAGCCGGCCACTAATTTGTTCAGGGCTTAGTTGATCTTCTGTGAGCATTTTTTCGATCTAGATTATGTTAGCAGGAGTCATTTTTCGGCACACACCTCTTGCAGCATATTTACGCCCAGCTGCTTTCGCATGCGCCTGCCCGTAGCGATAACCTTGCTTGCCAGCGTTTCTTCGCATGATTGTTGCTTGGCTTACACCAAGCTCAGCGGCAATATTTTGTTGCACCATTTTACTTTTCTTTAGGCCATAAATCTGGCATCTTTGTTCCTGTTTCAGGTGATGGTAGCCTTGTGGCATAATTGATCCCTGGAATCTTTTGAGTTGAACGAAGGTTCGTTTTACCATCACCTGGCGCATTCCCATAATTTTTTATGCACTTCAATGTTGAATGTGCGAAACTCAACAGAACCTAGCCAGTCGTATGATTTCAACTAAATTAATTTTCGGACAGTGCCAAAGGCTGTTATGTTATTGGTATTCTGTGCATCCATGTCGCCAGGCGCCGCAAGAATGCAGCCCTTGCCATTTTTTCTGCCAGGTAAGTGCGAATCTCATCAGTGCTAGCAATCATCCATGCTGTCTTGCCATCCTTATTAACTGCATTCACATCAGCCCTATGTTGTACCAAGAGCTTAACAACGTCTAAATGCCCTCTCTCAGCAGCACACATCAGGGCTGTCATTCCAAAATTATCAACTGCCTTTACATCAGCTCCATTTTGTACCAAGAACCTAACAAGGTCTAAATGCCCTCCCTCAGCAGCACGGGTCAGGACGTTCGTTGTATCAACTTTATCCAGATCAGGATTCTTTTCTAGCAGAAACTCAACAACGCCTAAATGCCCTCTCTCAGCAGCATGCATCAGGGCTGTCATTCCAAAATTATCAACTGCCTTTACATCAGCTCCATTTTGTACCAAGAACCTAACAAGGCCTAAATGCCCTCCCTTAGCAGCACGGGTTAGGACGTTCGTTTTATCAACGTTTTTTGCCAGGTAAGTGCTAATATCATCATTACAAGCAATCATCCATGCTGTCTTGCCATCCTTATTAACTGCATTCACATCAGCCCTATGTTTTACCAAGAGCTCAACAATCTCGAAATGCCCTCTCTCAGCAGCATGCATCAGGGCTGTCATTCCACTCTGATCAACTGCATTCACATCAGCCCCACGGTTTACCAAGAACCTAACAAGGTTTAAATGCCCTCCCTCAGCAGCACGGGTCAGGGCGTTCGTTTCAGCAACTTTTTCTGCCAGGTAAGTGCGAATCTCATCAGTGAGAGCAATCATCCATGCTGTCTTGCCATCCTTATTAACTGCATTCACATCAGCCCCTTTTTCTAACAAGAGCTTAACAATATCGAAATATCCATTCTGAGCAGCAGACATCAAGGCTGTGTCGCCAAAGTTATTAACTGCATCCAGTTTAGCCCCACTATTTACCAAGAGCTTAACAATCTCGAGACGCCCATTATTAGGAGCACACATCAAGGTTGAAGCAGCATAAATCAAGGCTGTTTGGCCATGCGTATTAACTGCATTCAGGTTAGCCTTTTTTTCTACCAAGAGCTTAACAATATCCAAATATCCATTATTAGCAGCACACATCAAGGTTGTTTGGCCCAATTCATCAGCTTGATCCACATCAGCCCCATTTTCTACCAGGAACCTAGCAACCTCTAAATGCCCATACCAAGCAGCATACTTCAGGACTGTAGAGCCATACTTACTAACTGCATTCAGGTCAGCCCCTTTTTCTAACAAGAGCTTAACAATATCCAAATATCCATTCCGAGCAGCATACATCAAGGCTGTAGAGCCATAAGAATCAGCTGCTTTCACATCAGCCCCACCTTCTACCAAGTGCGTCACGGTTTTTTTTAAACCAATCTTTACAGCTTTAAACATTTTGTTTGTTGTTGAATTGCACTCCCCATCTAATATCCTCGCATCCTCAGGCCTCAAAAACCCCCAAAATTCAACATTTCCTCGTATATCTTCCACAATGGAATCAGCAATTGGCATCATAGCAAGGTAGGCTCCTAAAAAATCTTGCTGTTGGGCCATGCGAGCAGCGGCAAAAATAATCGGAAACATAGCATCTGGCTGAGGCGGATATGTATCAATTGCATCACTGCCAAGAAGGATTGGATCTTCCAGTTGAGGCCTACGGTTATTCACTGCAACACTTAGCAGGTTACAGTCCATATGACCAGGATTCGTCTTAAAAGCCAAGGAGCAGTTATCCTGTAAACCAGGTATTTTTTTTGTTATGTGCCACCGTGCCTTCTCCTTATCATTGACAAATCCATCTACTGCAAGACAATGAGCAGTTGCAAAAGCTTTTAGTATTTTCTCAGAACAATTTGGTGAGCCTTGAAAATGCCTATAAATCCGCGTTCCTGCACCTGCACCTGCACCTGCACCTAGCATATCATCACAACAAGTCTCAAGTCCTGGCACCAAGCTTTTTATCAAACAAGCAATGTTTGATAAACCACAATTAATATCACCATCATCAGCATACATTACACCGGCTGCTTCGTGACGACCACTAATCACCTCTGCCCATGATTGGCGAGCTTTTTGCGTGCTATGACTTGTAAGATTAGGATAGTTTTTAAAATATTCAACCAAGCGGCTATCATAAAAGGCATCAGGTTTTTCTGGAACAACAAAATTTCCTTCAGAATTATAGAATGCAGCACAAAAAAGCCCCCGCATGCTAGATTCACCACAATCAGGAACAGACTTGCCATTAATCTCCACAGTGCCCTGCACCGGTGGTTTTGGCAAATTATAGGAGTAATAAGCCTGAATGCGATTAATAACTTCCTCTTCTAATGTTGCATAATCTATGGTCTTTGCATCATCATCATCATCATCACCAGCACCTGCTCCAGCAGCACAACCTGCACCTGCACCAGCGCCATGACTATCTGGAGCTTTTGCTCCACCAGTGGCACCAATCACCATACCTGCTGCTTCATTAAATTCTTTTAGATTTTTTCGTGCTTGGGCCATGGTAACTGAATCCTTCATCCCAATTCCCTGAATATATTTTGCCCAGAAGAAGCTAGCAATTATGCATGGCAACAGATTTGGTGGATTGAGATCAGGAGGATTAATTGCTGAATCTGGGGAGATACACAATGTTAGTGCAGCAACTAATGCTTTTGATGAGGATCTTAAAGCATCGCGCTTAAAATATTCATCATGATGGGGACTATTTTTTTGGGGTCTAATTTTTTTATCCACATTCTGAACTTCAGAAAGAGGCGGTGAGACTTTATCTATGATATTTTTGTATAAAGACCCAAGGGTTGTTGGCTTTAAAAACCAAGCGTACGAAGTGACTGTTTTTGTTGGTGCAAGCGTTTCCCCGGCAAGATGAAACAACTCTTTCAGCACAACCCCTAGTGGGCAAATCCCGCTATCTGCAACGGTACGACCAGGTACTTCTGGGTGACCACCAACTGGGTGACCATCAATTAGAGGAGCCGCTGGCTCACTTTTTGGCGTCACCAATAAAATATACAAGCCCTTAATTATTCCCAGCTCCCAAAGCATTGCCCCATGCAAAAGTGTTGCTTGGGGATTAGTCACATGCTCTCCAGCCATCTGATCGCGCAGAAGCGTAATTTTTGCCGATGGGCCTTCTTGCTCTGGCGCCATTACTGCAACATCTTTGGTCTCTTCAACCCCAGCAGGAACAACAGCAGCAACTTCCACTGAAAACAATAGGCTTTGCACCATCAGGCTACATACCAAAGCCGACACCAAAAACACGTTATTAATCTTCATCCCCAATCCCCTCTGTTCAAATGACAATGCCTTCAGGATAATCAAGGCAGCAACATTTTTTAAAGCATATAAAATAATTGAGGGACATACGTTGCAGGATCACGTGCACATGCTAATAAGTATTCTGCCAAAATACTCCGTATCAGAAATAGTGGGGTACATAAAAGGCAAAAGTGCAATTGCGGTAGCAAGGCAATTTGGAGGAAGAAAGCGTAATTTCAACGGCGAGTCATTTTGGGCTCGTGGCTATGCAATTTCAACTGTTGGCTTCAACAAAGAACAAATTCGTGCCTATGTAAAAAATCAAGAACAGCTTGATAGTAAGGGCTTTGAAGAAATAGGGTCATTTTAAGAAAATCAGAAAAAAGTTTTATATGTCGGCAAGCCATGATTTGTTCTGGAAGCCTGTGAGGCTGCTCACAGGCTTTTAAGCCACCCGCATTGCGGGTGTGTCGTCACTTTTCGGATAGGGTCCAAGCGTCCTCTGGGTGTTCTTGGTAGTATGCTCGCTGGAGCAACTTTAAGCCACAACCTTCGCGCAACACCTTCATAAAGTAGCACATTCAACATTGAAGTGCATAAAAAATTATGGGAATGCGCCAGGTGATGATAAAATGAACCTTCGTTCAACTTAAAAGATTGAAGGGATCAATTATGCCACAAGGCTACCATCACCTGAAACAGGAACAAAGATGCCAGATTTATGGCCTAAAGAAAAGTAAAATGGTGCAACAAAATATTGCCGCTGAGCTTGGTGTAAGCCAAGCAACAATCAGTAGAGAGTTGCGAAGAAACGCTGGCAAGCGAGGTTATCGCTACGGGCAGGCGCATACGAAAGCAGCTGGGCGTAAATATGCTGCAAGAGCAGTGTGCCGAAAAATGACTCCTGCTAACATAATCCAGATCGAAAAAATGCTTACAGAAGATCAACTAAGCCCTGAACAAATTAGTGGCCGGCTAAAGTTTCTTGGTGTGGCGAATATAAGCCATGAGAGCATTTATCTCCACATATGGAAGAACAAACGTGAGGGTGGATCATTGTATCAACACCTGCGGCGATGTGGCAAAAAATACAACAAACGTTCAGGAAAATTGGCCGGTCGTGGCCTGATCCCCAATCGCGTTGATATAGCGCTTCGTCCAGCTGAGGTAGCCGCTAAAAGCCGTGTTGGTAATTTTGAAGGCGATACAATTATAGGCAAAGAGCATCGTGGTGCAGTTATGACCATGGTTGAACGCAAAACCATGGTGACGCTCATGCATCATCTTTCAAGCACAAAATCCGATGAGACTGCTGCTGCAATCATTCAACGAATGCTGCCAATCAAAC
>JBIIJF010000103.1:0-3590 GCA_044234015.1 Candidatus Babeliales bacterium | reverse complement strand
GTACTTGTTTTCACCAATATCAAATGATGTCATAGAAAATTTTTCTAGAATACTTTCAAAAGTTGCCGTTGCAGGCGTTTCTGTTGTGTTCATTTTGACCGTGCCAATACCAAGAACCGAACCAGCGGGAGAGCGGGCATCATCTGCAGCTTTTCTTCCTTGCATGCCATTAAAACCCATGTACAAACGTTTAAACGTATCATCCCAGTGCATGGCAACGTTGGTTTTCATGGGGAAAGCATGTGTGATGGCACCGTTCGTAGGCTTGACGGCAAGAGTATTAGCCTTTGCGTTCGCATTATCGTTAGCCTCGGCTGCGCTCATGTTTAACAACAAGGCTTTTGTGCCTGGCTTACTCAGATCATTATGGTCTTTTTGCTCGCAATCGGAGGTACCAAGAATAGCAACGCCCCGCGTAACCGGCATATCTGCAAAGGTCCAGTCATAGGTTAAATCGGGCAGTACTGCAAAAACATGTTCATTGGAAGCAGCCAAAGCAAGAGATGCTGGAGCTATATCACCGTTCACATCTTTAAGTTTAGCAGAAGCTTTTATCGTTACAGCCTCACCAGCTTTGAGTGTTGGGTTGGTGACAACGTTTACTTGAAGCGCATCGGCTGTGTTTTCGGTGAAGAAAATAGCGGAACCGTTTTGAGGAATGGCCATTAGCCCAATACCCGTGTTTGTGAATGTATTTGGTAATGAAAAGCCAACAATAGACATGGTGAGGTTGCCATCAGCGTCAAGTGCTGGCTCAGCACGAGCAAGTTGGAATGGGTTTCTGGTTGTATCACCAGTAGCTGCTAATGGTTTTTCGCAGGCAAGGTACATGCGCGGCGTTGAGCCTCTCGAGACAAACACGGCCTTACTGAATGGTGTTTTTTCATGGTCTGATGGGGTTGGCTTTCCTGCGTTCATGGTGTCAACATTGATGCTTCCGTGCAGAGTGCCATCAGACATGAGCGTGCTAAGCGCTACAAGTAACGCTACTAGTTTTTTCATTCGAGTTCTCCTTTGTTGCAAAAAAAATAAAAAATACGGTGTGGTTTTGATATTTGCGGCTCTGTTGTGAACAGAGAGGTAAGGAGGCTGCCCGCGCAGCCCCCAGAAGTTATTTAGAAGCTAACACCAAGTTGTCCGCCAAATGAATGCGTTAGAATCACATTTCTGCCATCAATCGGCATTTTGTAAAAGATACTTGCATGTGGCGTAAAGCGTCTGAGCGGACACGTGTAGCAGCTGCCGTCCCAGCTTGCCTTAAAAATAAAATGATGCATGTTGTATTCGCGGAGCCATGATGCGCTGTTTGCCATCGTTACATCAAAGCTATTGTCGTGCGGTGTGAGGCGGTCATCATCGTGCTTGGCATACTCATACGTTACGCCAAGAGAGCAGCCGCGCCAAAACCGGTACGCTTGTGCCATCAAATTAAAATGCCAATTAAAGCCATGATCGATGGTGGCGCGGCCCTTGTTCAGCAGCATGAATTGTGTTTGCCCTGGAGCCGTCTTCATGCGGAACTCACGGCTGTGGTCAAACATAATTTCAAATTCAGCTTCCAGTCCAAGGCGGATGTTGTACTGGAAATCTAAGTTAAGCCCAAGACCAAATGGCACGCTCCACGCACCATCATTCCCGCGTGAGATGCTAAAAACCTTGTCCTCATCACGCTCCGGTGCGGTTGGCAAGCTGACCCCGATTTTTGCAATCAGCTGCACATTTTCAAGCCCATCTTTTTGTTGCTGGTAGTTGTTCATCCAATCAAGCATAATGACCAAATCACCAACGCCACGGCTAGAAAAATCGCTCCAGTCAACGTTGCCAAGATCCTTGAGTTTTGCAGCAATGCTTGCAAATGATTGTGTGAATGGCCGAATCGCCGTATCTGCTGGAAAAATATTTGCTGTTTTATCTTGAGCCGTAACGCCGCTGACTTTGACGCTGCGGATTGGCATGGCCGCGCTAATAGCCAGCTTGCCATTGATCATGCTCAGGGGTAGCACATAGCGTCCGCGCAGGGTGGCATCAATCATTTCAAAATGACCATTGAGTGCTACGTGGCCCCGAGTGCCATCATCATCAAGGCCGCGACCAGCAGCATAAAGAACTGCAGCAAAAGTGGTGACCGCGGGTGATTGCGCGTTGATGAGCGCAGGAATAAAAGACTGCGTATCTTCATGCAAGGCCAAAATATTTCTGGTTGCACTGTCTGCATTCTTGCCAGTACGACTGCTACCCACTTCAAAATTCAAGCCAAAGCTGAGCGGGTTTTCTTTTTTCATACCGTCTTGGTAGCGCAGGTTGTAGTTGTACGGCTTGAAAAAGTTGTGTGGCGCAAAAGCCTGCAGGCTTGTGTTTGCCAGCAGCAGTACCGCCAAACTACGTAATCCCATTTTTGTAATAAATCTGATCATGCTCTATTTCTCCAAAGTTAATTATTGATTGCTTATAATGCCAGAGGTGCCTACCAGCAGCATCTGTCCGGTTGCTGGGTTTGCTACTGGTGCGCCGATGTTTTTCCACTGTGCAGCCAGCACCGTTTGTTGTGCAGTATTTGCAAGGCTTGCTGTTTTGATAGGGTTGGTTGATGAACGAATAACCGTTCCGCGTACGCCAGCAGCAACATCATCGTGCTTGCTGCGCGTGGTGTAGAGCGTGGCTCCATCAGTGGCGATGTCTTGGCGGAACTCGTCCAGCGGGAAAAGAGTTGTGCCAACGTCACCAGCAGTTCCTGTAGAAAGAACGCGACCAGCAAGGTTTTGTGATGTATCTACTGCAAAGCG
Organism: Candidatus Babeliales bacterium; assembly: GCA_044234015.1. GTDB lineage: Bacteria > Babelota > Babeliae > Babelales > RVW-14 > CAIKAH01. The sequence goes on along the minus strand of JBIIJF010000103.1, from coordinate 807 downwards.
CTCAACCTGATTATTTGATGAACCGGTAACCGTTGGATCGCCGTACAAAACAAATAAGTTTCCTTTTGAGTTCCATGGCCCTTTTTGTGTGCCGACAAATGCCATGCTGGCAACAACAGTGGTATTGTCACCAACAAGCTGTGCCGTTACCGGGGTTGTGCCATTGTAGGCATTTGGCACCTCTACCACAAACAGCCCTTTGGTGGTACCAAGGAGCAGAGTGTGGTCACTTGGTGTTGGATGATTCCCTAACACCAGGCAATCAGTGAAAGATGCATTTTCTAGATCCGTGCCAGTAAAATCAAGGGCAACTTCAGCAAGGGCCACAGCACCAGCACCTTGAAATTTGTTAACGGCGTTTGCAAAAAAGTACACAGCACTGTCTGTCATGACGTAGGTACGCTCTCCCAAGCAAGCAATTTTGCGGGTTTTGGTAAAATCGCTACCTGGGTTTGATGGCACGAGTTTGCGAAATACATAGTTGTTGGTGGCTAACGTACCAACTTGTCCGGGGTAGCTAAGACTTGTTCTACCCAATTCTCCAAGGCCTCTAAGGCCACCATTGGCATGAGTAAAGCCGGCGCCAGCTGTCGCCGCAACCGCTGGACTATTTCCGGCAAGTACGGCAACGCCATCAACCCCGCCAACAAACAAATAACCCATATCTTGAGCAGCGTTAGCATACTGAGGTTTGCTGATTTCGCAGCAACTCAATGGTGCAATACTTTGCAAAACAGCGTTTTCAGGGAAAGCAAATACATAGTTGTCGAACGTTTCTGTTGGCAAAAATTTATTAGCGGCTGCATC
>JBIIJF010000054.1:0-6058 GCA_044234015.1 Candidatus Babeliales bacterium | reverse complement strand
CATCAATCCATGCGATGTTATCGCGCCCCATAGCCACCAGCATATTGAACCCTGCATTGTCGTAGTTGGTCTGGGCGCTTAAACCTGTTTTTTTATTGTCATTAGCCCCATGGTACGATGCAAAGCCTGGAGTGGCTTCATCAAACGCATACATGCGGTGGATGCCACCGGTGCTTGCTGGGAACAGTGCAGCAACGGTCTTATTCAAATGAGCTGCATCATCGCTTAGCCATTGGCTTGCACGGATGGTATTAAAATTCTGCACAGCAACGGTCTTGGTGTTGTAATTATCAAGACTCTCTGATGTCAATGCGTAGACGGTGCCGGTGCTGGCATTGTACCCCGCGCCTGCCACCATGCCAAGGTTGCCGCCAACGCGCTCGCCAGGTGTCCAGGCAAGAATAGCGCCAGTGCTGTCAAAAAGGGCAGTGCTGCGGAAAAGGCCGCGGCGCGTGGAGTGATCGACGCTGCCGTCGTTCATGGCGATGTAGACGCTGTCACCTTCAACAAAAATGTCTGCGATGGCATCTACTTGGGCTGTTTCGGTTTGTTTACTAAAAATATTGGGGGCAACACATGCGCCTGGATCAGCGGTGATGTCTGATGTCATGAGATCACCAGCAACTTCTGGGGCTTCTTCAAAATTCGTTTTCTTTGCCAGTCGGCCATCGCCGGTAACGAGGGGCAACGCAAAAACGCCGCTGATCTTGGTTCCAGCGGTGTCTGCTTGAACACCAACGGTGCTGGCCACAATCAAATAATCTTTGCCGGTACTGGTGTGCATCGTACGGATATGGGGAATGGAGACGCGGAGTTGAGCGGCCCCACCGGCCAAAAAGAAGCCAGCAGTTGCCTTGGCCCCAATGATGTGTGTTTTGTTATTATCGTGAAATGATGCCATAGAAAATTTTTCTAAGATACTTTCAAAACTTGCCGTTGCTGTTGCATCTATTTTTACCGTGCCAACACCAAGGACGGCACCGTTGCGTCCAATCCATGTATTGCTTCCCTGCATCCCATTAAATCCCATGTACAAACGTTTAAACGTGTCATCCCAGTGCATAGCAACCTTGTCGCTTGCTGGGAATGCATGGCTTGCACCACCGCCGGTTGGCTTGACGGCCAGAGCATCTGCTACCGCGTTCGCATTGTCGTCTGCCTCTTCTGCCACCATGTTTAGCGACAGTGCATTACCAGTATTGCTCAAGTCAGTAGGGTCTTTTTGCTCGCAATCAGTACTGGCAAGAATGGCAAGACCGCGGTCAGCATCTACAGCATCAGCATTCCATGTACTTGCTGCCTTTGGTACGGCTGCAAAAATATAATCGCTAGATGATGCAAGGGCTACTGGATTTGCGTTAGTGTCCGTTCCTGCTGCATCCTTGAGCACCGCAGAATCCTTTACCGTTACCGCAACGCCAGCCTTGGCGTTGGGATTAGTGACGACGTGCACTGCAAAATCGTCCGTGGTAACGGCAACAACAGAACCGCTTGGGGACACGGCCATGTTGGTAATGCCTGTTGCCGTATTGAATTCTGCAGGTGCAAAGCCAACGATATTCACGGTTGGTTTGCCCATGGTGTCTAGCCCGAGTTCAGTTCGAGCAAGCTGAAATGGTTTTTGATCATCAGGTCGACCGGTTAGATCTGTACCGGAAGAAAGATACATGCGTGGTGTTGTGGTGCTTGGCACAAACACAGCCTTGTTGAATGCGAGTTTGGCTGCTGATGTCGCAGGTTTTCCTGCGGTTGTGGTGTCGACATCAATACGTGCATGGACACGGCCACCAGTGGCAAGCGTGCCAAGCGTCACCAGTAACGCTGTTGTTTTTTTCATACGAGTTCTCCTTTTTTGAGTAACAAAACTACTGTACGTATTTGGATTTATTTTAGTTGGTACATCAGCTCATTTGTGTATCCCATCCCCAGCTCAAGCCGAGCGAATTCCTCTTTTTTAAAAGGGTTTTCTTGCCAGGCTTTATTTTCTGCTTGCAGCCAGGTGATCTCTTTTTGCATGGCGATGATGCGCTCTTGCTGCTGTAGACATAACCGTTTGAGTTTGATGAAGGCGAAAAGCCCGTGCTGGCCTGTGCAAGCGTAGTAGCCGGCAAGCATGAGGCAGGCGAAAAAGATATATTTTTTTGTGCGAGGGCTGATGTTCATAGACTGCTATCCTTGAACGTTTTCTCTTTTTTCTTTCTCTTCTTTTTTAGCGTTTAGCTGCTGATTACCCTAGCAATGATGCTACAAAATGTCACGTTTTCTTCATGGTGATAAAAGAACAAAAATAGTTTTTTTACAAACGTCTCATTGTCTCTTCGAACTTAACTATTACCCAAAGTAGATCACTTGTTGCCGCTACGCGCGGCAGGCGCCAGAGCCTGCTTGGTGGCACGCTCTGGACTCAGCACCCCGGGTGCTACGCCCTGGACCAGTTTTCCTGCCCCCACCAGCGCCAGGGCGCTTTTCAGGGGGCACATGGGAAATGTTATCGAGCGCGCACGTTACCGCGCTCTGGTCAACAGATTGCAAATAGATCTTGCTCAAGAGACCCGACTCCCGACGAAGTAACTGATGTGCGAATGTTGACCACGCGCGGTAACGTGCGCGCGAATAATTTTCAAACGGGAGTACGGAAGGAGGCGCGAAGCGACGAGCCGTACTGGGGGTCAAGGGCGCTAGCCCTGCGTGTAGGGGTTAGGGGACTCTCACGTAAGAGTCCCCTGGAAAATACGCATAGAAATTTTAGGTTTTTCGGAGAGCTGAAAAATTAAAGAATTCTTATTTTGTTAGAGTACGGAGAAAAAAATAAATAGCACAATCGCTGAAGCTTCGTCAGCAGCCATAGCCCGCGAGTTCCCAGGAAATTAAGCATAAAGAACTTTGGGGGGATGCAACAAAAAAGGGGGTGTCGTAAGACACCCCCTTTGACCAGAAGAATTTCTGTATCAGCTTACTTCGGTGTATATTCTTTAGAACGCTCCAATTTTGCTGCCAGATCATCGATTTCATCTCTAACAGGTCCATTAGCGCGCGTGTTTTTATTTACCCATACATCAACAATTTGCAAGCGGAATTGTGCTGATTTGCTAATTATAGCTCCTCTACCGAACATGTAATTGTCCCAGAACCCTTTTAGTCTCGGTACGTTGTTCTCCGGACGGCTTTCATTTAACATAAGCGAAAGAGTTTCTGCTGGTTGATTGCGTAATGCTCTATTCTCATCTGTTGCACTAACGTTTTCAGCAATTTGAGCTAGCTTCATCATGATGGCCAGGCAAGCTGCTTGGTCAGCAGCGTCAGCCACCCCTGCGGTTCTTGATCCAGAATTCCATAATCCCGCTGCTGTTCTTGTTTTGTCTACTGCTATCGTTGCAAATTTAAAAAATGCATCGATCAACAATGTTGTCTTGGCATCATCTGTTGATGGTTTTTGCAAAGAATCTGTGAGCGTTTTTGAAGGGAAAACGTTAGCGTCTAAAGAAAAGAATGTTGCTGTGGCCGGGTTCTTGATTAATTGAAAGTATAAATTCGCGCCTTCTGATTGAATGAGGATCATTTTTGCCCTAGAAGGTAATGTTGCCCAATCAATCGTAGCACCTGCTGTGCTAGCTCCAGCTCCACTACCCGCACCTGCCGCTGCTCCTGCTGCTACACCTGTCGCTACACCTGTCGCTCCTCCGGCACCGGCGGCTGTGTCGACTGAAGTGCTCACTGGTCTAGTTGCTGGTGGTGTGCTTGATGATGGAACTACAGCTGGGGGTTGTACGGCGGGCGTAGCTGATTTACTTGCTCCAGCTGCTGTGCCGACTGGAGTACCCATTGGGTTGGATGGTGGCGTTGGTGCAAGTACCGGTGTTGTTTGGCCAGCACCGGTTTGTGTTGTGCCTGCTCTAGGTTGCAGCATTTGCGTAGCAGCGCCTACAGCAGTGCTCACTGGTCTAGGTGCTGGTTGCCCGCTTGGTGATGGAACTACAGCTGGGGGTTGTACGGCGGGCGTAGCTGGTGTACTTCCTCCAGCTCCTGCCGCTACACCTGTCGCTGCTCTGGCACCGCCGGCTGTGTCGACTGGAGTGCTCACTGGTCTAGGTGCTGGTGATGGAACTACAGCTAGCCTCGTGGCAGCTGGGGCAGATAATCCTAACGAAATTAAGCAGGTGCTTATAATGCCTAATGTTGCACTACTGAGCGATGCTTTTGCTTGCCATAAAGCGTGGATCAAGGAACATAAATTTTTATCATCTTCTGACCAGTTTATTTTATTTGTCTGCTTATCAACATACTGAGTTTTAAATTGGCCATTAGCGGTAAGAAATTGTGCAACTGGTGTTTGTTCAAGGGTAATACGTGCATTTTCTTCTTTCATCGAGGGGGCAACCTTGCTAAGCACATCTGCAAGCGTACCTGAGGGCGTAAAAGCCGTATTTTGCTGCTTTACATAGAACAAACTATGCATTATTGCTAGGTGGAACGAAAGACTATCTAGTGTAGGGTAGCTTTGCGATATTACACCACGGGAGGTACGGGATTCAGTTTTTATTTTTGAAGCATGATAAATGCCACAGAGCCACAGGGTTAGCAATTGGGCTTCGGTGAGAGTTGCTGTATTTTTAGTTTTTATCGCAACTAATTCTTTGTTTTCAAAGGATCCAGTGCCATTCTTAAGTGCTCCAATGCTATTCTCTACAAGCGTTGCTAATCCAGTGCGGACAGTTGAGGCCGTGGTTCCACTGCCTGCTCCCGCCGCTGCTCCGGCGGTTGCAACCGCGTCTTTGGATTCCTCTACGCCAGATGTACGTGCGTTGCGATCTATGCCGACTGGACTGGCAGTTGGGCTTGGGGCTTCTGAATCAGATTCCTCATCCTCAACATCATTTTCCTGAATGGTAGCCAATCTTGTTTGGTTTGATGCTTTGAATGAAGAAGGCTGTATTTTTAAATTAGCCCCTGTTTGGGCGACTGAAGTTCTGATTGGGAATGCTGCTACAGGTGATGCAGGACGACTAGCAGCAGTGGCCACAGGGGCTATTGCTGGTGATTGAGCTACTATTGAAGATGCTGATGTTGACGTTGCTGAAACTGGTCGGGAGGGTGTGCTGGTTGCGGCTGTTGGGCTAAATACTAATTTATATAGGACCTGGTTTGGGAATGTCCCGGTGGCAATCAGTGTATTTTTAAGGTAGTCTGCCCCATCAGTTGTATCAATGTAACCAGTCATCTCGCGATTACGGGCCTCAGGTGTCTGGTAATCACGTGGGTTTGTGATTTTTTCAATGGTTTGTTCAATCTCTACTATTCGCTCGCTTAGGATTCGTTTAAACGTCCCTGTTTTTACCGTAAGTAAAGCACTGTATAAAAGTGCATGTCGAGCAAGTAGTGCTATCGCCCCTGTTGTAAGCTCACGAGCTCTGAGAGCCTCTGGGTTGCTTTTTGCAAGATCAGTAACATTTTGGATATATGAATTGATTGTTCCTTTATCTTCTTCTTCTATAACTGGTTTTGTTGTTTCGGCCGTGATTAGTATCTTCTGCCTAACCGTAGTCAATTTTTCTTTATTTTCATTAAAAATTCGCACGGCCTCAGCTTGTGGTCCTTCAACCCCACCTGAGCCTGTTCCCGCACCAACTCCTGCGCCGGCACCTGCTCGAGAACCTGTGGCACCAGCACTTGCGCGACTAGCATTAGCTAATGCATCAGCAGCTGCTGGTGGTCGTGGCATAGCTCTTTCTGCTGCAGCTAATTCTCTTTCTGCTGCAGCTAATGCTATTCGCATATTATTTTGGTAATCCTGCGATACATTTTTTGTCTCGCCCAAATTACCAACTGTTAATTTTTTTAAAGTATCAGTTAATCGTATGATTTTCGCGATTTCAGAAGATAATTTTGCACTGTAAGTGTTCAAGCGAATACAAGCCAAGGCCTCTTCAGCAGCGGCTGTAACAGCATTTATCAGATCAAAAGCGTTAGAATCAAATAACTGATCTTGTTTTCCCTGTGCTAGGCCATTTTTTGCTATGGTTATGGCACTTTGAATGCGTTGGTAGACGGGACCAGATCC
>JBIIJF010000117.1:0-3159 GCA_044234015.1 Candidatus Babeliales bacterium | reverse complement strand
TCGTTGCGTGTTCACCTTTATCAGCAATAAGGTTTGCTAGAAATGTATGATGATTCATGACCTCGTTTAGCATGGAAGCGAGGGTATTTGCTTTTTCTGAGAGGAATTCCATTATCGCATCCTTATTTCCCCCTTGTAAAACTGCTAAAAAATCTGCATATAGTTTCAGTAGTTCAGGTTGAGCGTTGTACAAACTCATTGGTGCTAGGTTAGTTTCGATTCTAAGTCCAGAAGGCCTTGGCAAATTCATACCACTTCCGTCACCAAACCCACCGCCAGGAAATCGTTCTGGCGTATCAAGGCATCTTTCATAGGCTCCCTGTAATGTTCCCATCTGGCAAGCAACAGCGAGCAGGCCAACGATTGTTAAAAAACGGTTTTTACCTGTGAACATAAATTCTCCTAAATCCATACCATATAATAATTATTTCTATTTGAAATATACAACTAAAGCTGGTTAATTTGCAATAAGTTTTGAAAATAACAAAAAGCCGCCGTGGTGACTGAGCCAAAGGAAAATGATGCGTTTTTATGGATATTGTGGTGCAAGAGGGGGGACTTGAACCCCCATCCTCTTTCGAGGGCTGGCTCCTAAGGCCAGTGCGTCTACCAATTTCGCCACTCTTGCATATATTTTCGAATGTTGATTTTTGCACAATTGGTTTGAGTAACCATTCCTCTTCAAAAGCTGGCCGTTTCAGCCGAAGCTCGGTAAAGCGTAGGCTGGTGGGTCGCCAGGGACTCGAACCCTGAACCTGCAGATTAAGAGTCTGTTGCTCTACCAATTGAGCTAGCAACCCGGTGCAAAGTATTTCAACATGCACCAAAGTCTATCACATCTGTGTGATAAAAAAAGAGCGAAGGTAAAAAAATATGGCCCTCGTTTTTCACAAGGGCCATATGCGTTAAAAACAGTCGCTGATCGATTAGGCAGTTATTTCTTGTGCGTCTGCATCATTCTCCATGTCAGCGTCATCTTCCACCATACCGTCATTTTCTACCATACCGTCATCTGCATCAGCAGGTGTTTCATCGTAGTCAGCATCATCTGTGGTATTCATATCATCAAGTTCATAACTAGCATCAGCAGCTGGGATTGCTGTTCCAGCAGGCATTGTTTTTTTGACAACCGCAACTGGGGGCGCTGCTTGTGCCTGTGGGGCTGGCATAGCAGCAATAGCTACTGGTTGTGCTGCTGGCGTTGTAGGTGTAGTAACCACGGCAGCAGGTTGTGTTTGAGGTGCAGGAAGAGCAGTTTTTTGTACGGCTTCTTTTGCTTTTAGTCGAGCCAGCTTTGCAGCCTTTCTACGGGCTCTTTTTTTCATGCGGGCTTCTTTTGCCTTAACTCGTAGCTGTTTTAACCGTGCTTGTGCCGCTTTTGTTTTTACTGATGGGGCTTTGCGTTTTCCCACTTTGATAGGGGCTGCTGGTTTGCTATCGTCATTAACTTTGGCTCGGAGTGCATCGATGCGGGCATCTGTTGGCTTTTGTGTTGTGGTAGTTACTTGTTTTGCAACGGGTGCATCACCAGCAGCTTCTTCTGCTTCAGCTTGTGCGATTAAAGCTTCCAGCTCCTCGTCGCTTAAGTTGGGATCAATTTCATCATCGTTTATTAATCCTGCACCAGGTTCCAGTGCTGCCACTGGCTTGCCAATATTTTTACTTGCTTGGGCAAGCAATGCAGATTGTGATTTTGTTGTATCTAGGTTGGTTGCCGCTTGATTGCCGCTAGTGATCATAATATTGCTAAAGCTTATTGGCACATCCCAGGTACTGATACCAACCCATTTGATGCCTTTTAATGGGTATGGATCTTTCCAACTGAGTGCTTTTTTGTCACTGGCAAAAAGGCTAAGCTCACCGCCTTTCAGCACAACGCTGTATGTTTGTTTTTTGTAGGCGTTGAGCATTGCTGTTGGATTGGTTGTTTTGTCAAAGGAGGCAACGGAGTCACCAAGGCTCTTTAGGCGAATAGCTGTTTTTGTGTTGTTCCAGCCACCAATACACATTTCATAAATTTCTGTGTTGGTGTTTCTGAGTCTTCCTGGCTCTTGCGCAAAGCCAACCAGTACGTCGTGCAGGCCTTCTGCATCAAAAGTAAGCGTTATGTCGTCTGCGGTAGAAACATCGAATGGCAGCCAGATGTATTCGCCATAACAAGCATTAAGTTTAATTGCTTTGGTTTGGGTGAGCATGGTATGGGCAAGCTTGTTAACCCATGTGTACCAGACCTCTCTGGTCTCGCCATTTGTTTGTGCGTTAACTAAGTAGCCATTGTTAATCGCGCTGAAGATTAGGTTAATCATGTTGTTCATGACGCGTGGATTAATATCTTCACCGTACAGTGCATCGTAGGCATCAAACAAGTTGTTCATTTTATCAACGAACTTTTTCTTGATGAATGGCGTGACGACAAAGTAGCTGCTCATGAGGTAGATGCTATCTTGCATCATTGCCAGGAGCTTTTCAAATCCCTCTGTTGTATCAAGCATAACGGTGCTAGCAACACCAAGAAGATCTGTTACTTGTTGGAGATTGTCTGTTGCATCTTTTGGTATGGCGGTACTGCCGAGTGGTGGTCGCTCTGGGGCGTCAACAAACACATAAGACTTGCTGCTCTTGAAAGCAAATTGTGCATTACCAGAAAGAAGCTTAGCTTTAAAATTGAGCTCTTCGGATTGCATTTGAGAGTTTAGCATTTGTCGTTTAATAACAGCTGCTTGCTCTGCACCCTCATAGTCTTTTGCAGCTGCATCGGAAACACGTTTTGCAGCGACAGCGGATACTGCGATGCCCCCTACAGCAATAGCACTACCTGCGCTTAGCATAACGCCAGCAACGGCAAGGTTTTGTGAAAAACCACCGGCGCTTGCAATACCAGTTCCTGCGGTAACTGCAATATTAGCAGTGGAAAGCAGGCCCTGTGAGGCTGCACGGTCTTTGTCACCAGCAGCAACAGCAAGGGCTTTAACTGCATCGCTCTGTTTTGCTAGTATTTCTACTTTAGCTTTAGCAAGGTCTGCTTCAGCTGTCGTTGTTACAATCGCCCGATTAATATTTACTTTGTACGGATTTTCAGGGTCCTTAGATGGCGCCATTTTTAAAAAACCATCTTCTTGAATGGTGGCAAGGTAGTAGTACAAGGCACCTTGTTGTGGC
>JBIIJF010000020.1:0-9825 GCA_044234015.1 Candidatus Babeliales bacterium | reverse complement strand
GATCGCATTTGGCATGGTGCTGTCCATGGCGAGGGCTTGCTCAACGTTTTTCATCGCATTCTTATTATTTTGGTTTTGGAAATGGAGGAGGGCAAGATCATAGTAATAATCGGATGTTTTGGCATTAATACGCTCCAAGTATTTAATTGCGCGGTCATAATCGCCTTTTTTTGCCCGGCTAAACAGCAACGAGATAATGTGTTTCTCTGTGGCGATATCACGATCAGCAAGAGATAAAAAATGTTCGTAGCCATTAATCGCATCGTCAACTAATCCTAATTGCTCATGTACAACGGCGTTAAAGAGAAGGGCTTGTGAGAATTTGGGGGAGAGGGCAAGGCAGTCGGTCAGGCTTTTTTTAGCTTGTTGCAGTTTGTTTTGCTGAAAATGCAGCTTTGCCTGCAGAAAATGAAACAAGAAATGCTTGGGCTTTAAAGCCGGTTTTGCAAGACATTTTGCAATCATGGTTTGTGCTTTTTCAAGCTGATTTGTTTTGATAAAAGCCATGGTTGCAAAGTAAGCAACTTGCTCATTTTCTGGGTTGGTTTCTGCCAGCTGGGCAAAAATAGCCTCTGCTTCAGCTATTTTATTCATGAGTAAGTATGATTGAGCAACTGCTAGCTGAATAGTCGGGTTATCTTTGAATGTTTTGCTAAAGCGGGCTTCATCATCAGAATAATGTGCAATAAGTTTGTCATGCTCATTGAGATCGGAGAGTAAGAGCAAGAATCCCCCATGTGCATGTGGAGAAGGATTGTAGGCTAAAAAACGTTGGTAGCGTTGTAATGCTTCTGGTAATTTGCCACGGTAACGCAAGTATTCCGCTTCGAGGAATGCTTGATAATCATGCGCTGTTTTTTGTTGTTTTGCAAATGCAACGTGTACTGTCCGTCCGTCCTGGTCGATATACTCAGTCTGACTTAATGCCATGTGAGTGTTTATGCTGATTGCCAGGAAGCACCAGCGTACTATTGAATGTTTTATCATAACCGAGATCTCCCCTTCTGTGCCTTGCAGCGCTTAAAATACCCCGCAAGAGTAGATTGTAGCTCGTTGTCGGTAAGGCTTGCAATAACCTTCTCCTCTTGCTGCGACAATGGTTCTGTGGGCTCATTCGTATTTTTTTGCCAAGGTATTCGCTCGTGCTGGATTAAAGCTTTTGGCTTTATTTTGAACGAACAGCGAATAGCCCTGATAGGCTTTTCTGGAAGGCAGGCATTAATTTTTTCAAGGAGCATTGGGGTGAGCAGATTAAGTTCTTGTGCCCAGGTTGGGTGGCTGACGGTTAGAAAAAGTGTGCTACCATCTATCTTTTCTATGGTTACAACAGAGCTCAGTTTGCCAATAATACTTGGCCAGTGGGTGAAAAGCTTCATTTTCCAAGCGTGCTCTGGGGCTATGAGGGTGGAAAGAATAGTAGAAATATTTTTCATCAGACGCTTTAGACTAGGGAAATTCAACGGGGTAATTTTATAAAATGGGCATATTGTGGTACACTCTGGCAGAATTTTGTTTTTTAGAAAGGCTACCACGCATGAGTACCACATGGATTGTATTAATCCCACCGTTAATTGTAATTCTTTTAGCGGCGCTTACCAAACGAATTTTATTTTCACTCTTTTTGGGCATTCTTTCATCAGCACTGATTGTTGCCCAGGGTAATTTTGTTGAGGCTTTTTTCTACATAGCAAAACGATTCTGGCTGACATCGCAGCTAGAGCGGTTGAAGAGTCTTGAAGGATTTTTAGCTTGTTCAAATTTATTCCTTTTATCATTTCTAGTCCTTATTGGCATCTTGATTACCATGATTCGCCATTCCGGAGCGGCATATGCTTATGGGGCCTTTGTAATGAATAAGATCAAAACAGCCCGTGGTGCAGAGCGAGCATCCCTTCTGCTCTCTAAATTTTTCTTTATTGATGACTATTTTGGTAGTATCACTATCGGTTCTGTGATGCAGCCAATTACTGACCAGTTTGCCATTCCCCGAGTGAAGCTGGCATTGCTCGTTTGTTCCCTGGCAGCGCCTATGGCTATTATTGTGCCTGTTTCTACCTGGGTTGCTGATCTGATAGGGCAACTCAGAAATTCTGGGGTTGGGCTTGGTGCTGCAGGGAGTATTATTAAGGTTGATCCATTTACTCTCTATGTAATGTCAATTCCATTCATGCTCTATGCCGTGATTATGATTTTAACTGTCTGGTACTTGGTTTCATCTCGGTTGTCTTATGGCCTAGTTGCAAAGCATGAGCGTTATGCACGAAAAACTGGCGAGCTTTTTGGCGGCAAAATGCCTGTTGCACGGCGCGTTATTGATGTGTCTGAGATTCTTAAAAAAACAAGCACTTTGTTTGATTTTCTTTTGCCTATAGGATTACTCGTTATCACTGCGGTCTTTTTTATTCTTTGGACTGGTGACTGGCGTTGGCTCGGTGGTGAAAATACGCTTCTTGATGCGCTGCCACAGGCACGTATTTATTTCTCCTTCTTTATGGGCGGTGTTTGTGCGGTTTTTGGTACATTGGGATACTATCTTGCTCGGCAGCGGATTGCTGTTATTGCCATACCGGAATTCTTTTTAAGCGGTTTTTCATTGATGAGCAGCTCTCTATTAATGCTTATTTTTATTTGGACACTGAGCGGTATTATTCGTGATGATTTAAAAACAGGGACCTATTTGGCAAACATGCTTGTTGGCCAAGTGGCCATCCCGTTCGTACCCTTGATGTTTTTTGGATTGTCGGCACTTATTGCTACGCTTATGGGAACCGCCTGGGGTGCATTGGGAATTCTTATTCCGTTGGCCTTAGAAATGGTGCCATCATTGCTTGGCTTGCCAGCCCCGATTGATATTGCAAATATCCCCATGCTGCCAGCGCTTATTGGTGCAATTGTTTCTGGCTCTGTAGTTGGTAATCATTTGTCGCCAGTCAGTGATATTTCTGTAATGTCTGCTACAAGTGTTGGGGCGTATCATTTAGATCTTGTACGCGCACAAATTCAGCTAACTATACCCACTTTTTTTGCCAGCTTGTTGGGTTACTACGTTGTAGGTCTAACGCTCTGTGAATATGGCTTTATGACGAGCTCTGTTCTTGGAATTATTGCGGGGTTCTTGGTTAACGCTATGTTGATGCAGGTCCTAGCATTTATTTGTCGTAGAACCTGCTGCAAATAATATTTATGAGATTGACGGTGCTTGTAACAGCATTGCTTCATATGCTTTTGCAAGCACAGGTGCCAGCGAAAGCTTGAGTGTAGCAGCATCATCTGCTGTTAACATTGCTCCAAAACTGTAGTAGTCACCGGCATGGGCTATAGTGACATGCTTTTCGGTCAGAGTTGCGGTTTGATCATTTAACGCTTTGACCGGTATTTTCCAAAATCCTCCAAGAACGTTTATGTGCACGCTGCCGCGGTCATGATGCATGACAAACATCACGCGCATGGTTGGATCGTATGGCTTGCCGTCTTTATACAAAGTTTGTGATGGCGCGTATTCGCTTGCAATAAAATGGGGTGGATTGTGGTTTCGCCAAAAATGTAGGCCACGACCACTGTTTTTGGGTATGGCATCTTTTTTCAATAAAATTAATTCAAGAAAACTTTCAAGATCTTCTGATGCTACCGTGTTAACCCCGATGCTTAACGATGAATATACAGGCTTTATGATATATTGCTGTACGGTACCTAATGCCTTGCGAATGGCATGAGCCAGAGAAGGATCATAAAGGGTGGATGCAACTATTGAAGTTGGTATGTATTTTCCTAGGCCTGCATCATTAAATAGACGATACGTATTATCTTTTCGTTTTAAAAAATCGCGTGTGTTGGCGTTTACATAAATAAAATTTGGGTGCTGTGCTTTAAACTTTTGGTACTCTCCGGTGTTTGGTTCACGATTTCTTTCTTGTCTTGCGCGATAAACTATGATTCCAGCGTAATCTGCGAGGGCGCTTGGAGATCGCACAGTTTTTTTTGCAGCTTCCTGAAACACTGCGTTGTTTGCAAGGTGTTGCCAACTTCCTACGTAATTGCCGCCGAGTTTTTTTAATTCATCAAGAGCAAGTGCATTTGCTGGGCCTGCATCTTGAACGTGCCATATTGGCAACCTAAATTGCATAAGATAATGCCATAATATTCCCCAGTAGGGGCCAGTGAGGCGCTGTTGTTTTTTGTTCATGATTACATCATGTGTCCGTAGAGACATGTAGATTGCATCACCACACTCAACAATTTTAAATGAGCCATTGTTATATTTTATGTCTGCGCATCCAAAAGTAATGTCTGCGGGGATATTTGCGGTTTTGCTTGTTATAATACTGTTTTTTTCTTGTAACAAAGCATGAATATCTTGTTGGTCCATGACAAAAGGATCGTATGAATTATTGGCATCCAGAGAGATTGCCATAGTTAGAACAAGGGGAAGATAACGACAGAAAGAGTTTTTTAAAATCATGGAGTATCTCCTGGATCATGATTATTTTAAGTAGTGATAGTTAAGCACTATACACATCAAAAAAAGGAATCTTCAATGACCTTGTTTAAATTGACGATGCTTGCATTGTTTCTTCTCGAGTTATTGTATCAACCAAATTTGCATCCAGCAGAAAATAATGAGTGTATAGATCTGCCGCCAGATGTTTCATTTATGATTATTGATTTAAAATACAAACCAGGGGCTATTAAGGTTTGTGAATTTGGGCTTGGTTTTCTTTCTGGCTTTGTTGGCCATGAGATGATTTATGGAAGAGGGTCTATTTATAAGGCGTTGTGGCCATTTTTAAATTCATTACAAAAACCAATACACCATTTTTCAAGTAAAATTCAGGATTCTTCCAGGGTGCATCGGTATGATACGGTGCATTATTTTGCCAAGTATAGAGATCAAAGTAAGTATAAAAATATTAGTAAATTTCATGATGTTAATGCTCTTGCTATTGGGTACGGGAACAAAGCATTTTTTGATACATATGAAGATGTAAACGCTTTTTCTGCCGGAGTTCTCGCAATAGATTATGCGGTGCGTCCGTTTGCCTTGCATAAGGGTAATATGCATCAGCTTTTTAAGGGCGATCCTATATTAGAAAAATATCGTCCAGGATGCATGATTCTTAAGCGTGAATATCAGCCAACACTGGCAGCATCGATTATTCAGGAAATACCAGCAGATGCTTACGTCATAAAACCGATTAATGCCTGGAAGGGAAGTGGTATTTTTATAGTCAATTCTGATGAGCTTGATGCCAAACTTGTAGAAATTTTACCATCCGATGGTTTACCCATAAAAACAGCAGATCAGCATTGGGCCAGAACAAAAAATAGTTATTTTATCGTAGAAACCTTAGAACATTCTATTCCCGTACAGCGTGGGACGCATTTTTATGACCCGACTATGCGTGTTGCTTTAGGGATGAAGCACGATCAGGGGGTTGTTGATATGGTTATTTTGGGGGCCTATTGGAAAATGCCAAAAGCTTCGGTGGACAGTCAGGCTAGTCTTGAAGATAGGTATGTTTCTCATATTATTCCTCAAGATAGACGCAGTTCTGCACGGGTTGGGAAGGATATTTTTTTGAGCCTTAAATTAGAATTATCTGCATTTATGCCAGAAGTTTATAAAAAGATGATTGCTCTGACTCATGACAAGAAGAAGCTGAAAGATTTACGCGATCAGTGGATGAATCTTGATATGGAAGCAATGTAAAAACATAGGCTTGTCTTTTAAGGCTTGTTGCACTGAGAGAATATTATTGAGTTTGTCATCAAAGAAAAATAATCGCTTAGGGGCTATATTTTTCTCCGTTAAATATGCTAACAAAACTGGCCCCTTTGGGTGATGAGCCGTAAGACATATGCCTCGATATAAGATGGGCTGAGGAGTTTGAAACTGTTGGAGAGCATATTTTTCTGGGTTGTCATAATTCGTAAAGAAAAGTCCTAGTTTTTTTGTGTGCGTATAGCGCCATTCTTCCATGTCTGCGACAGTTTTGTAGCTGCCAGTGTGTGCATGGGTGAGGCCGAGAAGACGAATTTTTTTTTGATGTAGGCTTAAAAAAAGTTCTGGCAGTCGTTCGTCCATAAGTATGTGTAGCCGTTTGTCTAGGGGTACACGCTTGATTGGTGATTTAGATTTAATAAGAGTATTGTCTAAATCAAAAACAATCAGATCTTCCGCTGATAGGTCATTGTAAAGAGCTAATCCATCGTGCACGCTGGCAACAGGTGTTATAGTTGCTGTTATGTTGTTGTATCCAGTGATTATAAAAAAAGAGGTTTTGAACATGATGTGTAAATATCTATACCTATTTTTAATCATAGTATTTCCTCTGCGATATCTTAGATCAGAACAAAGCGATTTTTCACTTTTGATTGTAGCGACCTTTAATGCTAAATACCAAGGGTTAACAGGAGTTGATACTTACGTACGCAATTACACAAAAGCATTGCGTAATGCAGGCTATAAAGTCTGTGTTGCAGTAGAGGAGAATTCAGGCTTGCATAAACGATTACTTGAGGATGAAATGCCCTGTGTAGCCTATAGATTTCAGCAAGCAAAGCTGGGGCGGAATTTATCGGCAGTTACACAGTTTCTTAAAAATCTTGCCTCTGTTCACGGGTTTACTCATGTTCATTGTAATTGGGATAAGGAATTACCTTTTGTTTATAAGGCCTTAGGTGATACGGGTATAAAATTCTATTGTACCCATCACTATCAAACAAAGATGCCTATAGATAAATTCCCTTTTTTATCTGGTGTTGTCGTGGTCAATAAACAATTAGCTGCTGAGCATAATATAAATTCTGTACCTGTTGTTTTTATTCCACCATTCATAGATGAGCAACGTTTTTTGTCCTACGCAGAGTCAAAAAATAATAGTGTGCATGCCCAATATTATTGCCAAAAGCCAGTTGTTACGATGATTGGGAACATGTATAATGACGATTCATTCAAAAATCACCCATTATTTATTAATGCTTTTGAACTACTAAAAAATAAATATAATTTCCCTTGCACGGCGCTGCTTGTTGGTGGAGGAACGCAAAAAGAGTTTTTTGAGCGAATGGTAGTATCAAAAAATTTATCGCAAGATATTCATTTTCTTGGTCTCAGGAGAGATATTCCTGCCATAATACAAGCTTCTGATGTTGTTGTTTTGACGAGCAAAGTTGAAGGCTTTGGCATGGTTTTAGCTGAAGCAAATTTTATGGGTAAGCCGGTTGTTGGACCATCTGATAGTGGCGTTGAGGGGGCTATTGAAGATGGTGTGAATGGTTTTTTATTTAGAAATGGCGACATTGAGGATTACTGCACCAAGGTGATGACACTTTTAGGTGATTGGCAGTTGCGAGAATCAATGGGGCGGATGGCTAAAAAGTATGCTTTAGAGCACTTTACAGAAGAGATTCTTTTAGCCAAAATGATGCGTCTTTATCATTATTAACATGCTCCTTTCCATCTGAAAGCATTTACAAAAAATGACGAAAAATATACTCCTTGGTATTGTTGCGATCATTTTTATATTCCTTGGTATGGGGCCATCTCGGGAGACTGAAGTGAGCCGACCAGGAAAATTCCCATTTGATGAAGCTTTGCATGAAGTTTGCAAAGAATATGAACTACTTAGTTTTCAGCTAAAAGAATATGTTCCGTTGGTCCAGCAGCCTATGGTAGTGGTTATTCCATCGTATAAAAATGCTGATTGGTATGAGCGCAATTTAGCATCAGTGTATGGCCAGAACTATCAGAACTATTCAGTTATATACGTTGATGATGCCTCACCTGATGGTACGGGTGATTTGGTGCAATCGTATATTAAAAAAATGCACCAGGAGGATCGTACAACGCTGATAAAAAATAGTAAAAATCAAGGAGCAATGGCAAATCTGTACCATGCCATTCATAGCTGCAGTCCGGATTCAATTATTGTGACACTCGATGGGGACGATTGGTTTGCCAAGGATTCTGTGCTCGAGCTTATTAATAAAATTTATAACAAATATGATGTTCTTCTCACGTACGGATCGTATCAGCATTACCCGTATCAGGGGATTGCTGGTGCTCATTGTCGGCAAGTGCCGCACCATATTTTTGTTAATCGAGCCTATAGAACAATGCATTTGTTCATGTTATCACACCAGCGAACCTTTAAGGCTCATCTGTTCCAAGCAATTGCTCAAGAGGATTTGATGTATGAGGGGGTGTTTTTTGATACGCTATCTGATGTGGCCATGATGTATCCGATGGCAGAAATGGCAGGCAGTCGCATTATGCATGTCCCCGATATGCTGTATGTGTACAACCTAGCAACCCCACTCAATGACCATAAGTTGAGGCGTAAACGTCAGACTCTGTGCAGTAAAGTGATTAAGCAAAGGCCTGTTTATGCCGTCCTGAGTGCATAAGTGGTAATGGAAGCTGGTAGGTACTGCTGATTTATGTGAAAAAAATGGAGTAAAATGCGATCAATATGGTGGAAATTAGGATTGTTGGTAGCTGCTTTTGCATGCGTTGGCATTTTCTTCTACGATGATATGTATGTATTTTTTGATGCACAAGATCCGTCAAGAAAGAATGTTTACATCTATCCGGGGTGCATTGGGTTAAAAGATCCTGCTTGGGGGCTATTGAAAAATTCTTTGGAACAAGAGGGCTATTCATTGATCCTAACGAACTCATTTAAAAGAATGAAAAACCCATACGCAATTATTTCATTTGAGGTGAAGGTCGCAAATCTTAACAATATAAGCAAAAATAAGCATGTAGATCCTGTGCTTGTTATCATGGAGCCACCTGCAGTTATGCCCATTAGTTATGTGAAAGAATATCATGAGCCATTCAGTAAAATTTATACGTGGCACGATGATTTAGTTGATAATAAAAGATACTTCAAAAATTTTTATTCTGTATTCTTACCGATGAAAGAGCCTTTGGTTGCCTTTGAAAAGAAAAAATTTGCTGTGTTGATCAATGCAAATAAAAAGTCATCAGTCCCTAACGAACTGTATTCTGAGCGGAAAAAAGTTATAGATTTCTATCAACAGCATTATCCATCTGAGTTTGATTTGTATGGTCGTGGGTGGGAAAAAAATGCCCTCTCAGTGTATAAAGGCCCCGTAGATGATAAAATTGCCTGCTTGAGCCAGTATAAATTCTGTATTTGCTATGAAAATAGCTCTGATCAGCCAGGGTACGTAACAGAGAAAATATTTGATTCATTCGCTGCAGGAATCGTGCCGCTTTATTGGGGGGCGCCAAATATAACGGATTATGTTCCAGAGAACTGTTTTATTGATAGGCGACATTTTCAAGACGATGAAGCTGTGTACCGTTTTATGAATAATATGTCGAAAGAGACCTATGAGGGCTATATCGCCAATATCAGGGCATTTCTGGTAAGTGATAAAGCACAATTATTTTCTGGTGATACCTTTGTCTCGTTATGCCTAAAAATTGTTAAGAGCCGGGCTGAGCATTATCTGCATTAAGTTTTCGGCACTGAAATATGGCAGGCTTTTACGGGAACATTTTTGGAGTTCCTGCTAAGTGCTGGAAAAATGATAATATTTTTTTTTCAATCACTGGGGTGATGCAATTGGCCACTGTTTGAGCATAAGCATTTTCCCCAAGCTTTTGCGCGTATGCTGGATTTTCAATTAAGTATGCAATTTTATCGGCAAGGTCAAGGTGATTGTTTTTTTCAAAGAGAAGACCTGTTTTCCCATCAGAAATAAGTGCCTTAATACCAGGTATTGCTGTGCCAATAATAGGTTTTTTCATAAGACTAGCTTCCATAACGGAAATAGGACAGCCCTCTTGATCGC
>JBIIJF010000116.1:0-3208 GCA_044234015.1 Candidatus Babeliales bacterium | reverse complement strand
GCTTTTGTAATGGCATTATGTCCCGTGATGGTAATGGCTTCTGGCAAGGTTATGTGCTGTGTAGAAAAAGAGTAGCAGCCACTTGCTGTGGTAAATGCCAGTTCACCAATACGACCTTCAATGTTTTTTGTGCATGCGATTTCTTTATTTGGGCGGTCAATAACAGCTGTCGTGATTGTTAGTGTACCAACCGTCTCCATCTCTTTGGTAATAGTTACTGTTGCGTTTTCACAAGGTATTTTGTCTTGTAGGAGTGGCACGGTGACGTGCTCTGCTGTGATGATGGCTAGATTATTTGATTTTGTATCAAATTCACGGAGTGTAATGTTATCTATCGCAGCAAGGGGAATTTGTACATTTGATGAGTTTTTGATTGGATCTTTGTGCGCATTAAAAAAAAGCATGAGGCCCCCAAGAGCTCCAAGTAAAACAACAGTACTTAAAAAAAGAGAAGCAAAGCGCATAGATTAGGTACTTGTTTTTGTGGATAGGCTTTGTGTAATCGCATCTTGAGAAAAATGCTTGCCTTGGACAAACAGAATAAGGTCGAGCAATAACCGTGCCGCTCCGCTACCGCCGGTACGTGGGACGACTAGGTCTGCGCTGTCTTGGTAATAAAACGGCGTGTTTGCAGGGCAAGCAAACAACTTTACTGTACTTGTTTGAGGGATTTGCGCATCTAGGTAGTCGTCACCAAAAGCAAGCGTTTGCTCAGGGGTTATGTTGAGAATTGCTTGGATTTTTTTAACGGACTCTGGCTTATTTAGTATGCCTACCAAGCAGAGCTCTTCGGGCACGCCAAGGGTCTTACCTCGCAGGATTGTTGAAATATTTTGTTTGCCGCTCATCAGAGCAATCGTTAGCCCAGCTTTTTGTGCCGGTCCAAAGGCGTATCCATCTTGAATGTCGAATATTCTGGGCCCTTCGCCTTGGTCATCAATGGCGATGCCAGCGTTGGTAAGTGTGCCATCAACATCAAAAATAATTAATTTAATGGCACTTAATTTTGCTACAAGTGATGGGTTGTTGATAATTGCTTTAAACCAGGCTTTGTCTGTAAGGGCAGTGTTCATGATAAAGCCGTATTCAAATTTTTAAGCCACTGCTTTTCTGGAAAGCAGACTGCTTCATTCACCCTTCCGTGATCAAGCGTCTCGGCGATGAATATTTTTAGTGCAAGGTTAACTTGAGCGTTTGCATAGAGCACTATTTTAGGCGCATTAACAGCTGCCATGGTATTGCCTCTTACCGTTTGATTGGTAATCCCGCAGAGAAATACGAGAGCAAATATGGCTTTTTTCAGTATGATGGTTGTCATTCTCTTCCTAGAGCATGAATTCTGGTTTAATGCCAGAATTATAGCAGGGGTTTTGAAGGCCCGTCAAAAGAATGCGTTAAAAAAAATTAATAGTGGGGGTGGGTTGTGATTATAGCTTTTTGATTGCTTCTTCAGCTTCATGATAATTTGTGATCGCATCATGCACGGTGTCGAGCACGTGAGCATTGAGCTCATTTTTAATGGCGATGCACTTCATGCCTGCAGCACGAGCAGCTTGAAAGCCGGGGATAGAGTCTTCAAAAACTAGACACTCTTCTGGCTTAACGCCGAGCATTGCTGCAGCGTACAAAAATAGTGCAGGGTCTGGTTTAGGGCGATAATTGACATCGGCTTGGCTAAAAACATTGCCGCCAAAGAGTTTGTGAAATTCAAATTTTTTGGCGATCGGCAGCAAATTTGCTGGCATGGCATTGGTTGCAATACTCATGGGGATGTCGAGTGTTTGTAGTTTTGCGTGGAAAAGTTCAAATCCATCAATAAAGTCAATGTGCTGATCGAACAGTTCATTTGCTAGGTCAAGTTTGGTGAGCACCAGGGTTTCAACGCTATCTGGCAGGTTGAAATAATCTTTCATAATCGTGGCAACGCCGGTCATAGACATGCCAGAAAAAGACTTGAAAAGCATATCGTGCTCTTCTGAAAATTCCGTTATCCCGTATTTTTTGAGCAATGCTAAGTTAACCTGGCGCCAGAGCGCTTCGGTGTGAATGATGGTGCCATCCATATCAAAAATGATGGCTTTTATTTTAGTTTTAACGCTTTCCATGGTGTAATCTCCTCTAAATGTTTATTGCTCCCATGGGCAGTGTACGGCGCCTGATGGCATAAAGTACACATTTTTTGAAGAATACCATGTTTTTTTCATAGTGTCAAATAGTCAATAATAAACGACATTCTGTGTTTATATGTGCAAATATGATGTAGAAAACTGGTCATTTTGCATTTTGACAAAAATATTTGTAAGCTGTTGCGGACAGGGAAGGGGTATTGAGCAATCCCGTCATAGCCTAAAAAGAGACGTGGCGGCAGTGATTGATTGCAACTTATTGTATTTTGGTTAGTCTGACTGTTGGTTGGCGTGACCATAAATCAATAAAGGATTACTGATGCAACACCTTGCTATAATTCCTGATGGTAACCGTCGTTGGGCGATGCAAAATAAACTTGCTTCGTTGCTTGGCCACCAGCGTGGAGCAGAAGGCTTTAAAACAACGCTGCGTTTTTGTTTAAAACAGGGCATTCCGTATGTCTCTTTTTATACCTTCTCATTAGAAAATTTTCGTCGCAGCGAGAGTGAGAGTAACGCACTCTTTTCTATGTTGCAGCAGTTGATGCTAGAAAATCTTGAAGATTTTTTGAGAAATAACATTCGTGTTAAATTTATTGGCGACCGCACTGTTTTTCCTGCGATGCTTAAAGCAGATATTGAGCACATTGAACAAGCAACGAGTGCTTGCAGCGCTGTGACGGTTAACCTCTTGTTTTGCTATGGCGGAACAGCAGAAATTACCTATGCGACAAAACAAATTGCTCAGCAGGTTAAAGACGGCACTCTGGCGGTAGAAGATATTACCGAAGAGACCATCGCAAAAAACCTTTGGACGGGAGACACCCCAGTGCCCGATGTGATTTTGCGCACGAGCGGGGTCAAGCGCCTGAGCAATTATTTACTCTACCAAGCAGCGTACAGCGAACTTATTTTCTTGGACAAGTTCTGGCCAGAAATAACAGAAGCTGATTTAGAACAGTGTTTAGAAAAATTTCACACCATTAAACGTAACTTTGGCACATGAAACAACGTATTGCCATCTTGGGGGCAGGAGCCTGGGGAACTGCGATAGCACAACTGCTTGCGGATAACGGCAACAC
>JBIIJF010000115.1:0-3217 GCA_044234015.1 Candidatus Babeliales bacterium | reverse complement strand
GTCGCTTTAACAGCGTTATGAGGATTCGATGCGCCAATTACCTTTGACAGCACGTCACGAACACCAAGTGCTTCCATAACAGAACGAACAGCCCCACCAGCAATCACGCCAGTACCTTTTGCAGCTGAACGGATAAGCACCTTGCTTGAAGAATGCTTACCTTCAACCGTGTATGGGATAGTGGTTTTGTACAAAGGAATCTCAATCATGTGCTTACGTGCTTTACGCAAAGCTTTTGCGATAGCTGCGGAAACATCACGACTCTTGCCTAATGCAACGCCGACCTTACCTTTTTTATCACCAACAACAACAAGTGCTGAGAATGAAAAACGTCGACCACCCTTAATTACTTTTGCAACACGACGAACACTCAAAACAGATTCAGCAAAATCCTCTACAGGTTGCTGTCCGCCACGAGGGCTCATCGATTTTTTATTTCTATCTTCTGCCATTGTTTTACTCAATATTAGATGAATAATTAATCATTCGTTAAAACGAAAGCCCAGCTTCACGCATACCATCAGCTAAAGCCTGTACACGACCATGATACAAATAGCTACCACGATCAAAAAAGACTGCTTGCAGATTTTTGCTTACAGCTTCTTTTCCAAGCGTAAGCCCAACTTGTTTTGCAATATCTTTCTTAGAACCCTTAGCGTCAGCTAATACTTTTGACGAACAGCTAAGAACAGTTACGCCTTTGGTATCATCAATAATTTGAGCATAGATATGGTTAAGACTTCGGAATACCGAAATACGAAGCTTCTCCCCTCTGCTTTTTTGAGCAGAGCGAACACGCATTGTGCGTCGTTTATGACGCGCTTTTAAGTTTTTTAGCAAACTCACAGTTTACCCTTTGTCCAAATCTTAAGTGTCAATTAACTAGATTTTGTCTTACCTGCTTTACGGAAAATCTTCTCTCCATCACGCATAATACCAGTTCCCTTGTACGGTTCTGGTGGCCTGAAGCCACGCACAGCATCGCAAACATTCCCTAAGGAAAATTTATCAGCTGAACGAAACATCAAATTTTGTCCGGATTTATCAATTTCAACCGTAACATCATCAGGCATTGTATATTCAATTTTATGCGTATACCCAAGAACAAGCACTAATTTTTTACCCGTCAATGCTGCCTTAAAACCAAGACCAACAATGATTAATTTTTGCTCAAAACCTGTTTCTACACCTTTGATTTTATTAGCAAGCAATGCACGATGCAGTCCCCAGAGCATTCTATGTCTTCTGGTATCACGCTCAGCAGTAACTAAAAGCTCTTTACCTTGTGTCGCTACCAAAATACCTTCTGGTAGTTCATGATTAAAGGTATTTTTTGCGCCAGTAATCGTAAGCATTCTACCGTCTATAGTAATTTTTGCTGTGGTTACTGGGATAGGTTTTCTACCAATTTTTGACATGTTGCGTTCCCTTACCAAACGTGACAAATAACTTCACCAGCAACGCCCAATTCCAGAGCTTGCTTATCGGTCATTACACCGCGACTTGTTGAAAGAATCGCAATACCAAGACCGCCGATCACTGACTGCAATTGATTCACGCGTTCATAGTGTCTGCGACCAGGAGTGCTTACACGCTTAATTTCATGAATAACTGCTTCGCCATTAACATACTTCAACACAACATTCAACATTGCTTTGGTTTCATCACGAATAACTTCATAATCTTTTATGTAGCCTTCGCTCTTGAGAACATCAGCAATCTGCTGTTTTAAATTTGAATTTTGCACAATAACAGAACGCTTGCCAACCATTAGGCCGTTTCGAATTACTGTTAAAAAATTACCTACTGTATCTATTGACATACAAAACTCTCCGTAAATTACCAACTAGCTTTTCTTACGCCAGGAAGTAACCCTTCAAGCGCAAACTTTCTAACACACAATCTGCACATCGCAAAGAACCCCATGTACGCACGAGGTCTACCACAAAGCTTGCAACGGTTTCTTGCTCGCGTTGAAAACTTAGGTTTACGATTAGCTTTCTCAATCATAGCTTTACGTGCCATAGTCTACCCCTACCCCTTTATATTCTTTTGAAAAGGCATGTTAAATTTCTTTAACAACTCAAACGCATGTTGATCCTGGGTTGCGGTTGTATGAATGGTAATATTCATCCCACGTGATTTGTCTACCTTATCGTAGTCAACTTCAGGAAATACCATCCAATCTTTCAAGCCAAGGTTATAGTTGCCGTTACCGTCAAACTTAACCTTAACACCTTGAAAATCGCGCACCGAAGGCAAAACAGCATTAATCAACTTATCTAAGAAATGGTACATTTTATTACCGCGGAGGGTAACCATGACACCAATTGGCATGCCTTCACGCAATTTGAAACCTGCAATAGATTTTTTAGCAAGTGTTTTTGCGGAAAATTGCCCAGAGATTTGGTCAATAATTTCTTTAACGCCATTGATTGCTTTTGAATCTTGTACAGCTTCTTTAACGCCAACATTCAAAACAATTTTTGAAATAGCAGGCACTTGCATAATGTTTTCCAAACCTAGCTCTTTATGGAGCTCTGCATGGATTTTACTTTTATAAAGTTCTTCCAAACGAGATTTCATTTTATTCATACCTACCACGCTTAGAACGTCTCTTTACAACGATTACAAATACGTACCTTTATGCCAGTTTCAAGCATTTTTGTTTGAATCCTGCACGCTTTTTTACAAGCTACACAAATTGGCATAACTTTGGCTAGGGGAACTGGACGCTCTTCTTTAACAATCCCGCCCTTTTGGCCTTGTCGTGTTGGTTTCACGTGTCGCGTTACAACAGAAACATTTTGAACAATCGCAGTAGCTTCTCTTGGATTAACTACTAACACTGTTCCCTGTTTACCCTTATCACGACCAGATAAGACAAGAACCGTATCATTTTTTTTAACACGCGCTAACATAAGCAAAATCCTCTGGCTCTACAGCACTTCTGGTGCTAATGAAATAATTTTAGAATGACCAGCTGTTTTCAATTCGCGAGCCACTGGACCGAAAATACGTGAACCCACTGGTTGATTTTCTTTGTTAAGCAACACTGCAGCGTTATCGTCAAAACGAATATATGTACCATCTTTACGACGGAACTCTTTACGAGTTCTAACAATAACTGCGTTACATACATCACTCTTTTTAATAAGACCACCAGGCAACGCACGCTTAACAGTCACCTTCACAACATCACCCAAGTACGCATAAC
>JBIIJF010000114.1:0-3221 GCA_044234015.1 Candidatus Babeliales bacterium | reverse complement strand
AGATCCACCCAGTCATTATCTTTGTGGACGCCAATTTCTAGGCACAGTGCCGGACAGGTAATGCCTTCAAGTGCTGTGATGGGGAGCCCTAGCATGGTATTGGCTACCACAAAGAGCCCGCCAACTTTGTCTTTGAGTTGTTTTAGCATGGCCGCACCAAGTGATCTTGTTTTTTTCAACTGAAGGCAGTGGGCTTGATTTATGGGTACGGCTTCGTGGATACCGTATGTTTTTGTTCCATCAAGCAGGGGGTCATTCAGGCGGTGGTAGAGTTGGACGCTTGGTCGCTCATCAATCTCTTTGTAAAGATGAATAGTTATAAAAAGATCTGCCTTGCTTCTGTTGGCAAATGAGGCATTTTGTAGCGGGACGATGACATCTCCCGGTGCGCGAGTGAGCACAACACGCATAGAACTTGCCTGCTCAATTGCCTTTTTAATGGCCTCAGCACATTTGAGTGTTTCTGCCCGCTCCAGCGATTCAAAGAGTTTCCTGCCAGGCTGTTTGGCATGGCCAGCAGGGTCGAGCATAACGGTTTTTTGTGGTGCTGCCAGTGGGATAAAAAGGAGCGTTGCGGCGAGGGCCGAGGCAAAATGGTTCATAGTATTGGCACAATATTTAGCACAGTAATACAACAGACTTCTCTTGGTAAGAATAGCATAGTAAACTGAGGAATACAGATTTTTTCTTAGGGGGATACTATGTACACGTTTTCAGCTCTCGCCAAAGGCAATGTAAAAATATTTTTTGAACTGATGCGCCGTGATTGTGTTATTATTCGGCGTGAGTTTCTGAGCGATTTTATCAATGCTCTCACCTGGCCGTTAACCAATGCAATTACGTTTGGTTTGGTACTGCCGCAGTTTGGTATGGATAGGGCGTATGGAAGCTTTTTGCTAATTGGGTCACTGGCAGTTACCTTTTTTTACTTGGCTGTCAGCTTGGCTGAGACCTTAGTAAATGATTTTGGCTCACTGCGCGGTATTGATTTTTTTTTGATTCTACCAGCATCAAATTATCAACTAGTGCTCATCCAGCGGGTGATGTCATTTGCTTTGCATGCAACAGTGGTTTCCGTGCCCTTGCTTCCGATAGGCAAGCTGGTTCTTGGTGACCGCATGGACTTATCACAATTTTCTATGATTAAGTTCATCCTGATCATGCTCGTTTCTGCCCAATTCTATGGCTTTTTTGCACTTTGGCTCGCATCCTGGATTCCAAATAGCCGTCATTTTATGAGTGTGTGGCGACGAATCTATACACCGTCACAGCTGATTGGTTGCTATTGGTTTTCTCTTGCCATGGCGTTGAAAGTAATAGGATGGAAGGCGTATATTGCTTTGCTTAATCCACTGACGTACATGTGTGAAGGTGTACGCAGCGCAGTTTTTGGCCCTAAAGGGTACATGCCATTTTGGTTGGCATTTGGCCTGCTGTGCGTGTACTCAATTGTTTTTGGCGCCTATGCAATGGGCAAGCTCAGAAAACGCCTAGATCTACTATAAATTATCGGCTAGCACGATCGGTGAGGCTCTATCTTGTTACTGATCGTTGACTATCATCGTCTATTGTTTCGACATCATGAACAACCGGCGCAAAAGAAGTGCTTAAAGCTTCATGCTCTGGTTATTTGCCGTTGAGTATTAATTTTCGTTCCGTGTGTAGTTTTTTTTCCACTAATGCAACCTGATCTTTGTACCTGGGGCCACTTGCTGGGCGTTTGTAGTAGGTGGTTAGAAAGCAAAATTGGTCCTTGCCGTCAACTGTAAAAAATATGATTCCAGCTAAGATATCTGGCTTTTCGCGTGATGGCTTGAACATAAGCGTTACTAGATCGTTGCTGTGAACCAGGACAAGCGAAAACATTAGACCTGGAATTCCACAGATATTGGCAGTAATTTTCTCATTGTTTGCTACTTCTTGCCAATCAGTATCGCCTACGGGTATGTACACGGGTTTGTTGGTAGTATTGATGACTACCAGGTCACCGATCAGCTGAATGTCATAGGGAGAAGCTGCATGTGTTGCTCTACTGAAGCACAATAATATAAAAATGAGGTTGCGTAAAAAAAGATTCATGATGTTAGCCTATAAAGTCTTTAGCAAGGAGATCTGCTCTATTTTTTAAATATTTTTTGATAATTTTATGTTGCCCAACTGGATAGTCAATTGGATCACCTCCAATAAAAAGTTCCTGTGCTGCATACAGATACTGAGAGAGCGATGCTACGTGGTGGCTTGTGTCTGATGGATCATAGATAGGAGCCTTGTATTGCAATTGGCAATCCGTTATGCGACCAGTGAATGGATTTTCAAAAAAGATAATGCCACAGAATGTGGCAACCATAAAGCTGTAGAATTTGAAAATCACTAGGAATCCTTCTCTTGGGCTAGTTTGTTTCAGCCACCGTTTTTTCTAGGCAAGCGGTTATAATCTGAGCTAGCTTTGCCTGAAACTCTGACTCAGGGGCATCTGTACTGAGCGTGCCCGTTTCAACTAGGTTTGCTGTCAATACGAGAATTCTTTCCATTAAGAGGCGTCGCGTTGATTGAGGTAGGGTTACTGGAATAAGATCGTAGCAACAAGGTGTTTCAATCAAGTGTCGTCCCGTTTCATTATGATCAACAATAACAAATGCCTGCTCAATTTTTGCAATCTGCTGCCTTACGCCATTTAACTCTGAAATACGGGTACGGGTATTTTTTGCCTCAAAAAGTGCTTGGTCTGGGAGTTGTGACTGGAGGCGTATTATTATTTCATCGCCCGACTCAATTGGTATTGTAGTATAGTAAGTAGTTGCATTACGTGGCTTCAACTCGCGGACCTCTGATTTGTAATCCCCATAGGGAAGTAGGTGATTTCGGTTTATTGAAACTTGGTATGCAATATTTGTATTTGTCAAATTTATTATTGTTATTGCCAAAGATGAAGTTCTTGCAATAGATTCATCATCATCACCTTCTTCTGTTACTGAGGCACCATTACCTGCGCCAGCTGCACCAAAGACGGTTTGGAAGGTGCAAAGAAGTGTTACGAGAATAAGGCTGTAAAATTTGAAATTCATGGGTATTCTTTCTTTTTAATACTTTTTATTCTGCTGCAGGCATTTGGCCTGCTGTGCGTGTACTCAGTTGTTTTTGGCGCCTATGCAATGGGTAAGCTCAGGCAGCGTCTTGATTTACTGTGATTTAATCAACTGAAGAGGTCTCATATTGCTCAT
>JBIIJF010000113.1:0-3241 GCA_044234015.1 Candidatus Babeliales bacterium | reverse complement strand
TCACCAACACGACGAAGAGCATCATCCACCCGAGCAGAAACGCCTTGTATACCAACCCCACCTACAAGATTTTCCAACGCATGAACACGCTCAACAGTGCCTGCTGCTTGCTCAAGATTTGCAACATGCCCCGCAAGGATGCGCAGTCTATTAATGGTATCATCGTTTAGATTACCAAGTAAGGTTCGCAGTCGTGTAACCGCACCACCTAGATTTTCAGCTACACCATCACTAGCAGGTGTAGCCGGCGCAAAATGTTTCTCCAATTCAGCAAGAGCGGCTGCCTGTTGTTGTAATGTTTGATTTTGTGCTTGTAATGTTTGATTTTGTGCATCAACTGCATTTGACAGCGTCCACAATTTGTACGCACCGTAAGCAACGGCTATAGTAGCAAGAACACCAACAACACCCTTAGCAAGTAATACCTTTTTTTCTGCATTGAAACGCATTGCATGAGCGAGGTTTGGATCTTTTTGTGCTTGTTTCTCAACAAGATCAGCAACAATATTTTGTTGATCTTTATTAGATTCAGTACCTTGTTGATCATCCACAATCACATCTAGTTTTTCTGCAGATACTACGCCCGTTGCTGCCAACAGCGCTAGTGCTAATAATTTTTTCATAGACATACACATACTCCTTTGTAATAAAAATAAAAACATACGCAACTTAAGTTTGTTCATCAGATGACAGGAGTTAATGTAATGAAAAAAATAATAAAAACAAGCAAAATACAATGCAATTCTTGCATTAAATACTATTTTTTGTTTAATTGTTCCCACTGCTCATAGGTAAGTTCAAGCTGTTTTTTCACTTGCATGTGATCAGACTCAATTTTTTTA
The DNA here is from genome assembly GCA_044234015.1 of Candidatus Babeliales bacterium. GTDB lineage: Bacteria > Babelota > Babeliae > Babelales > RVW-14 > CAIKAH01. Next base: position 2,399 of record JBIIJF010000113.1, on the reverse strand, counting down.
TACGCATCTGAACCCCAAGATACATCAGCAAAAGATCGTGTCAAAGTCTCCAGCTCAGCTTCAAGCTTGGCTATTCTGCTCTCAACATTGGCCACTTTCTTTTTGTTTTCGTGCTCAGCCGCCTTTGCTGCTTCTTCTTTTTCCTTACTCAAGGCAGGGCCTTTTTTGACCGGTGAGACTGGCGCCTGAGCCATTTGCGCTCTGCGCTCTTCTTGATGCTTAGCATATTGGTAGGACTCGAAATTACCCTTGTAGCTGCGCACGCCAGTTGGGGTGAGCTCTAAAATTCTCGTAGCAAGCTCATCCAAGAAAGTTCTATCGTGAGATACGAATAGAATAGTACCATCAAATTGCTGTAATGCTTTAGCCAAAATCTCTTTAGATTGTAAATCAAGGTGGTTAGTTGGTTCGTCAAGAAGCAAAAAGTTACCTTCAGCAAGCAGTACCTTAACCATCGCAAGCCTATTTTTCTCTCCACCACTAAGCACCTTAACACGCTTTTCTACATCATCACCGGAGAACAAAAATGCTCCCAAAAGCGCCCTGAGTCTTGCGTGAGCCGTTGTTGTTTTGCATGACGCTTCCGCTTCTTGCAAGACCGTTTTGGTGCCATCCAATGACCGCTCCTGATCCTGCTCAAACAAAACAGGCTGCACTTTGTGCCCGAGGGTGAATGTCCCAGTATCTTGTGGCTCCTTGCCCATTAAAATGCTCAACAAGGTTGTTTTTCCTACGCCGTTTGCAGCAATAATAGCAACCTTTTCACCACGCATTACGTCAAAAGCAACATCTTTAAATAATTTTTTTGCACCAAAGCTCTTAGCCACCCCGTCTACTTTGAGCACGACTTCACCTGAGCGGGCAACCGGTGGGATTGTGATGCGCATGGTACCTGGCTGATTGGTAATTTCAATCCGTTCAACCTTATCAAGCGCCTTAAGCATACTTTGTGCCGTACTTGCCCGAGCAGCACTTGCACGAAATTTATTAATAATTTCCATTTTCTTTTTAATGTCACGCTGCTGCGCTTCGTACTGCTTAAGCTTGAGCTCTTCTGCTTCCTTTTTTTGCTCAAGGTACAACGTGTATGGAGCATGGTACATGGTCCCAATACCGCGCTCGACCTCAAAAGTGTGTGTACAGACGTGATCAAGAAAATAGCGATCGTGAGAAACAAGCAAAAAGCCAAAACGAGCGTTTTTTAAGAAATCCAAAAACCAGCTTTGTGCAACAATATCCAAGTGGTTAGTTGGTTCGTCAAAGAGGTATAAATCTGCCTTTTGTAAGAGCAATTTTGCAAGAACAACACGCATTTTCCAGCCAACGCTCAGCTGGTCAACCGGCATAACCCAGCGATCTTCGCCTAGCCCAAGCCCTTGGAGTACACGTTTTGCTTCAACAATTAATGCAGGATAATCAAGTTCGCCAAGGCTCATACTTACCGTCTGATACTCTTCAAAATGCTCATCTTCTGCTTCGCCAGTGGCAAAAATTGCTTCAAGCTCGGTTGCTCGTTTTTGCAACGCCAATGCCTCTTCAAAAACAGAACACACTTCATCAAGAACTGGACGAGACGAAAGCAAAACAACATCTTGCGGCAAGTATGCTATTTTTTTATCTCGCTCAAGGCTAATGGTGCCTTTATCGATTGCTTGGTAACCAGCAATTACTTTGAGCAAAGTACTTTTGCCAGCCCCATTGCGCCCAACAAGACCAATTTTTTGGCCTGCCTGCACGGTAAAGGCAACTTGATTAAATACGTCCTGTTGCCCAAAGGCAAGCGTCACATCATGAGCAATTAACATACCACTATCCTTATGAATAAAAATGCCCCTGAAAAACACTTCAGGGGCACTATTTTTTAGTTTTTATTTTTTAAAAAATTCTTAGCCACTCATCACGCTACCGGTATAGGTAGTCCCGGAGGTACCGGCATAGCTGGGGGTACAAGCTCTGGATCTGTGAAGAATCGCTCAGCAATTCGCCAACCAACCAATTTGCCTGCATAACCGCCCATGGCAATCAGTATACCGTCGGTAATTTTATCAACAAGGTATGGTATAAATGCCCCAACATTGTGACTGTTTTTTCGGTACTCTATCATGCACTCGTAGGCATTACGGTAGTCAAAAATACCAAAATTCAGGCAGTGTTGAACAATACCACTAATGATTTGGTTGTTGATAACTTGCTCATCTTGCTCACCAAGGGGCAATAGGCCAAGCTGGCGTAATTTTTCTATAGCCGTATTTCTCATAGGATGACCAGGTGAATGCATGACCATTTGCACAAATGGCTGGAGCATCATAACAATAGTTTCTTTACGCAGTATTTCACTCATGAGCGGCATGCCCAGATCAACCTGCTCTTTATCGTCAACTAAAAATCCTGCCAGAGAA
>JBIIJF010000019.1:0-9919 GCA_044234015.1 Candidatus Babeliales bacterium | reverse complement strand
AGATTGTAAAAAATACCATTTTCTCTCCTCTAAAAACCCTAATGGAGGAGTACTACATCCAGTGTATTACCGGACTAAACGATAAGGCAGAGGCTCTTGAAAGTATTGATACATTCTTGCAATCAATTGCTAAAGACCGTGCCGCTGCTAACCAAGCAAAAAAAACGGCATGACCACACAATTAATGCGGTAGCACAGAAAGGCTCCCATGGTTATTACGTTCATTGATGCGCGACAGATTTTAGACTCACGTGGCAATCCAACCGTTGAATGCAGCATTACGCTGAGTGATGGCAGTAGTGTTTCTGCCAGTGTGCCCAGTGGTGCATCAGTGGGTAGTCATGAAGCAAAAGAGTTGCGTGATGGTGAAAGTGGTTATCATGGCAAAGGGGTACTGCACGCCGTGCACAATATAAAAAATAGCATAGCCCCCTCATTAATTGGCAAAACGCCTGATATTCTCCACGCAGATAAAACCATGCAGGCGCTTGATGGGACAGCACATTGTGGCAATCTTGGGGCGAATGCGATGCTGGCGGTAAGTATCGCTATGATTCGCGCTCAGGCCTTGGTAGAGAAAATGGAATTGTATGCGCTGATTAATGGGCTGTGGGGGTTTTCCCCCCCATCCATGCCGCGCTGCATGTTTAATGTAATCAATGGTGGGATGCATGCATCAACTGGGGGGCTCACCTTTCAGGAATTTTTACTTATCCCAGACACCGGTAATTTTGGCAAAGATTTGGCCTTGGCAGATGATTTATACCAGGAGTTAAAAATCGTCTTAGATAAACATTCCTACGGATCAGCGACTGGAGACGAAGGAGGCTTTGTCCCATGCTTGCCACGGGCGAATCTCCCGCCAGAAGAAGTTGTTTTGAAGTTGCTGACGGGGGTGATACAGCAGCACAGTGGGGCCTCGGGGGTTGTTGGGCTCGGGCTTGATGTTGCGGCAACGCATTTTTATGACGCCGCTAAACAACAATACCGTGTGCATGAAGATCTTTTGACTGCAGATAATTTGCTAGTATGGCAGCAAGATCTTGTGCGTCAATTCTCATTAATTTCAATAGAAGATGGGTTTGCTGAAGATGACTGGTTAGCCTGGCAGCGCTGTACAAGATCTCTGGGTACAGATGTCCAGCTTGTAGGGGATGATTTGTTTGCAACGAATATTGCACGGATTAAGCAGGGGTTGGTATTCCGGGCAGGTAATGCCGTGCTCATTAAACCAAATCAGATTGGCACCGTTAGTGGTGCCGTTGAGGCCATTCAGTTTTGCCAGCAACAGGGACTTGCTACGGTGGTTTCGCATCGATCTGGTGAGACCGACGATACTTTTATTGCAGACCTTGCGGTAGGAGCGGCTGCTGGCCAGCTTAAGGCAGGTGCGCCGGCTCGTGGTGAGCGTGTGGCAAAATATAATCGGCTTCTATTCATAGCAGATCAGCTCGGTTTATAGTGCATTATTATTTGATAGGATTATGTTTATTGACTTAAAAAGACCAGTATTGATACAATTTAATTATAATATTTTTTATTTGTAAATTTACTGCTCTGGGGGGAATAATGAAAAGTAACATGAAAAAGACGACGTTTTTTGTTGGGGCCATGCTCTTTGCCGTTGGTGTTGGGTATGTTCATGGCGATATGTCTTCTACACTTGGAACCGACTTGGCTAATCAGCTCAAATCTATGCTTAAAGATCCACTGCTCAACTTGCTTTCGTGTAGCGAATTTACAGAGGCAGTAGAAGTGAAATCAAGAATTGCTGCAGCAAAAAAAGCCGTAGGTGATTTTGAAAGCACATTGGAGCAGAAAAATAGCACACCCGTAATGCCTCCAATGCCGACTAATCCTACAGTTAATGGACTAGCAACAACGATTACATCACCAGTTGCCACAACCACGGGAACACTTCCTGTTGCCATGCCTACAGCACCAGTTACTTCTCCTGCTGTTGTGCCTCCAGCGCCTGTAGCACCAGTAGCGCCAGCGCCAACAACGTCTGCGCCTACCCCTGCGCCAGCAACCACTACCCCTGCAGCATCTCCCGTTGCCCTGCCTACAGCACCAGTTACTTCTCCTGCTATTCCGTCTCCAGCGCCCGCAACACCAGAGGTAACTACTCCTGCAGTTATGCCAGTGGCAGCAGAAACAACCGCAGAAGCAACAATAGAGGCTGAGCCAGTGCCAGAAGCTAGCATGGGCATGGAGCCGTTTTAGGCCAGAATCGTGAAAAAAGGAACGATATAGCTCTTTTTTGAACCCTGCAGCAAAGTGTGCTACTATGCATCACTGCACTAGAAACAGAAGAGGGACACGTGATGCTTTGCGCTTATTATCAGGGTTATTTGGTTCGTGAGAAAATTTGGTTTGTTGTTGGGCTTTTGCGCAACGAAGATCACATCTGTTTCGAACGAGCTTTAGATAAAACAACAGGGCTTTTTGAGTTCTTTGTGCCTCATGACCAGGAAGAGCTTTTTCTGCGCATCATGGCCTATCTCAAAGGGCAAGGTTGCCTTATTTCATTTGAGAAAATTACTTCATGAAAAAGGGGACGGTCTTTCCGTCCCCTTTTTTACCATCAAATTATACTTGTTGCGCTAGTGTTTTAAACGCAAAATCCATGCGCTTCAGGCACTCTTCTTTGCCTAAAATTTCCATAAATTGGTAGAGCGCTGGCCCTTGTGTTACGCCGCTCAGGGTGAGGCGCAAAGGGGCCATAAGAGCTGTAATTTTCAGATCCAGTTCAGTGGCTGTTGCCTTGAGGGCCTCTTCGATAAGTGAGGCACTAAATGCAGGTTGCTCATTGAGCTTGGCAATGAAAATAGCCAAATGATCTTTTGTGTAGTGGTGCCAATTTTTTGAGCATGCAGCAGCATCAAAAACAGTTGGAGCTTCAAAAAATACCGTGCTATGCGTTATGAAGTCTGGAAGCACGGTCATGCGTTCTTTAATGATTTCAATTACCTGTTTAACGTACACATCGCTGTGGCTGGTCCAACCCTTTTCTGCTAGATGTGGACGGAGTAATTCGATGAGTTCATCAAGGTTTTTATGCATGATGTACTGGTGGTTCAGCCAATTAAGTTTTTCAAGATTAAAGACAGCGCCAGCGTTACCAACGCGCTCAAGCGAGAACTCATTTTGCAAATCAGTAAGGGAAAAAACTTCCCGGGTATCACCATCGCCAGGATTCCAACCAAGCAGGGCAACAAAATTTACAAGAGCATCCTTAAGGTACCCTTTGGCGCGGTAATCTTCAACGGCAACGTCGCCTTGGCGTTTGCTGAGTTTGCTGCGGTCAGGGTTTAAGAGCAGTGGTAGGTGTGCAAAAACGGGCGCTTGCCAGCCAAAATATTGGTAAAGCAAGAGGTGTTTAGGAGTACTTGGAAGCCATTCCTCGCCACGAATAACGTGTGATATTTCCATGTAATGGTCGTCAACAACAACCGCTAGGTGATAGGTCGGGTAGCCATCAGATTTGATGATTACTTGATCATCAACAACTTTAAATCCAATGGTCACATTCCCACGGATAACATCATTAAACGTCATCTCTCCGTCTAGTGGGACCTTCATGCGAATGACGTGGGTGCTTGCGGTTTTAAGTTGCTCTGCAACCATCTCTGGTGCTAAATCACGGCAATGACGATCATAGGCTGGGGGTAATTTTGCGGCAATTTGTTTTTGGCGCACGCCATCCAGGCGCTCAGACGAGCAGAAACAATGATACGCTTTGCCTGCGTCAATCAGTTCTTGAGCATGTTTTTGGTATAGATGTAGTCGTTGTGATTGAATGTAGGGTTTATATGGTCCGTCGACGCCTGGGCCTTCATCAAAAAAGAGCCCAGCCCAATGTAGGGCATTAATAATATTTTCTGTGCCGCCAACAACTTCACGTGATTTATCAGTATCTTCTATTCGCAGGAGAAATTGTCCCTGGTTTTTTTTAGCGAAAAGATAAGCGTACAACGCCGTGCGTAGGCCTCCTACGTGTAAAAAACCGGTAGGACTTGGGGCAAAACGGGTACGTACAGTATTTTTCATTAGCATATTCCTGCGATCTTAAGAATGTGTACTCTGAACCAGTGATTAGTGTACAGTATGGAAAGACGAATTTAAATAAGCAAAAAAGGGTGGCAAGGGAGCCAAAAAGCGTCTAAAATGATGCACAGAATCTATTCTATGTGCACAAAAAAAGGATATTGATCATGTCTATCAGGAATAAATACAGTGGCATTTTAGGTACTATTGGTAACACCCCTATGATGCGCCTTGATTTTGGTACGAAGGCAACGCTTTTGGCAAAGCTTGAGCTTCATAATCCTGGTGGCAGCCTAAAAGATCGCACGGCTTTGTACATGATAGAAGAAGCCGAAAAATCAGGGGAGCTTAAGCCTGGTGGGACTATTATTGAAGCTAGCTCAGGGAGCCAAGGGATCTCGCTGGCTATGATAGGCAAGGTTAAGGGGTATCGTGTTATCATCACCGTCCCTGACCGCACTGCGACAGAAAAAATTGCTGTCTTGCGTGCCTATGGGGCTGAGGTTTATGTTTGTCCGAATACGGATACGCATGATGATCTGCGCAATTACCATACCTTTGCAGAGCATTTAGCTGCTACTGTTCCTGGTGCTTTTATGCCCAATCAGTACTTTAACAAAGCAAATCCACGCGCACATTATCTCTCTACTGGCCCAGAAATTTGGCAACAAACTGAAGGCAAGATAACCCACTTTGTTTGCGGGGCGGGCAGTTGTGGAATGATGTCTGGTGCTGGGCGCTACTTAAAAGATCAAAACCCTTCTGTGCAGGTAATTGGGGTTGATGCAGCGACATCAATGTACTCTTCAAAAGAGCCAAAAATGTACAACGTTGAGGGGCTTGGGATAGATGTTATCACCGATACTTTTGATCCAACGTCATTTGATGTCATTGCGCCAATCAGTGATGCCGATGCATTTAGTATGACTAAGCGTTTGGCTATGGACCATGGACTACTTGTTGGTATTAGTTCTGGTGCGGTTATGCACGTTGCCCTTCAATATGCAGTAACACTCAAAGAAGACGACATAATGGTGGTTGTTTTTGGAGACTCTGGTCGTAATTATTTAAGCAAAGTATTTGCAGATGAAGTGAAAAAAACAAAAAACGTTGAAGCCGCCCTTGAGCACGGTGTGGTGCATACGACCGCAACATAGAGGGCTGTTATGTCTTTGCTCAAACAATTTATAAAATATCAGTCGCTTGGCAATCATTTTGTTTTGTTTGATTGGCTAAAAAAGCCAGCAGTTTTTGTTGGCGCTGAGCTTTCTAGTCCAATCTTTGGTCAATTTGTCCAGAATATTTGCAATCCCTATTGTGGCGTTGGGGCTGACGGGGTGCTTATTTTAGTCAACCATCCTCAGGCCGGGCAACCTGAAATGATTATCTATAATGCCGATGGCACAAGGGCAGAGATGTGTTTGAATGGCTTGCGATGTGTTGCTCACCATTTGGCAGTAACGCATCAATTTGCCTCTCACTTTGCAATTCGCCTGGGTGGTAGGGTCATTGAATGCTCTGTCGAGGCTAAAGATGATACTTCTGGTGAAATTGCTATGCGTGTTGGTACTGCGGAAGTTCTTGAGCAGCAACACATTGTAACGACCGAAGGCGACTTTGCAGGGACTAAGGTTTCTATTGGCAATCCGCATTTTTTTATCTTCAAACATGTTGCCCTTGATTGGCTTGCTGTCCATGGAAAACAGATAGAATCAAATGAGGCATTCCCGCACAAAACTAATGTTGAATTTGTTTGGCAGGATGATGTCGCGACATCATCACAGGTAACAAAATCATTTGGCATGCATGTTTATGAACGTGGTTGCGGGATTACGCAGGCATGCAGTTCAGGAGTTGCGGCATTTACGGGCTTGCTGAAATCTATGGGGACAATCAAGCACGGAGAAAAAATAAGTATTACTATGCCTGGCGGTAGCGTGATTGCCTGGGTTGATGCTTACGGCATCATTAATTTGCAAGGCACAGCTAAGCGTGTGTTTGCGGGGGTATTGGCAGACTAGTATTGAGGGAAGGGTGAAGGGATGCTAAGTAGTCGATTCTACGAGTACGGTAAATTTTTAAAAAGTCTTTGGATCACCACCATACGGCTTGTGTGGGGAATGTGGCAGCTCACGCGATTCCCACAGCCAGCGGTTACCGTGTTTGGCGGTGCGCGTATTCAGCGGGATAGTCCATTTGCTGCGCTGGCTAGAGAATTAACGCATAAGCTGGCAAACCATGGTTTTTCTATTATCACCGGTGGTGGCCCTGGTATTATGGAAGCAGCTAATGAAGGGGCCTTGGAAGCACTGAACGCATGTGACGTGCACGATAAAGATTGTCGAAAAAGACTGGTCTCTGCGGGTATTAGTCTCGTTCGGCTCAACAATGAAAAGGCAAATAAATATGTGCAGGCAAATATTGTTATGGCACATTTTTTTGCCCGAAAGTGGCTTCTTGTTCGCTACTCTGTTGGGTTTGTTGTATTCCCAGGTGGCTTTGGTACCTTAGATGAGTTATTTGAAGTGGTGACCCTCGTGCAATGTAATCGCATGGCAAAAGTCCCGATTATTTTAATAAATAGATCATTTTGGCAGCCGATTATGAATTGGATTGAAGAGCAGGCTATTCCACGCGGCTTAATGGCTCCTGAAGACCAGTTGATTATCTCTGTGGTTGATACAGCAGATGAAGCATTTGTTATTTTGCATCAATACTGTAAGCATCGCGATAAGTCTATTGACTATGGCCATGATCAAGGGGATATGCCAAACTAGTATGTTTTAAACAGTTATAGGAGCGCTACGCATAGCACGTTTTTGCAACTTTGCTTTTTCTATGGATGCTGCGATTTTAAAGTACGGGTCATGATCGATGCTGACTGTTTTTGGGCGAGAGCGACCATAAGTAAAATTGTCTATCGGGCGCAAAATTCCTTTTGTAGCATCATCAAGTTTCGCCTGAATGCTTTGGTTTGATGGCTTGAAATAGAAGCGCTGAATAGGATCCTTATCGTTTACATAGGTATCATTTTTCATGATCTGATATTTGGCATAGTCAAGTTTGAGTTGTGTGTACTCGTCAGGGGTACCTTCAAAGCGTGGCTTAATGATACTTGGGCGTATGAATACGTATAGATTTGATTCGTCTTTTGTTTTCTTCTTATTTTTAAATAAGGCCCCGATCACAGGAATATCTCCAAGTAATGGGGTTTTATAGAGCGATTCAGAGAGCTTACTTTTAATAAGACCACCGATCACAAGCACTTCGCCGGTTGCCATAGATGTTTTTGTCGTTATTTTACGTGTTATCTTATCGCCGGGCTGTGTTGTAGAGCCTTCTAAGAAATCATCTGCGCTGATATCGATTGTAAGGTCAACATTGCCACTGAGATTAATACACGGTGTTAGCTTGACGCTTGTTGGAGCGCTAATTGGCTCTTGTTTAACCAAGGCAACGCTATTAGTTACCTGGAGGCCTCCAGCAACCTGTTTGGTGTTTTGAACATACACGGTACATTCTTGGTTGTTGTTTGCAACAATATAGGGCTGTGTGATGATCTGTTGATTGGTAATATTAAACGTGGCGCGTATCATGCCCCAAATATTACTTGGAATATCTTCTCCACCAGATCGGCCAAGGCTAAGAAAAGAAGCGCCTTCCTCTTCGTTTTTTACTAAATTCAGATAAGCAGGTATTGCAGGCAATGAAGATAGGTTTTCACCGAGGCGCGATGCCACGCCGTCTGCACCTGGCCCTAAATTTAAAAATTCTGCATTTAGCCCGTTCATTACTGGGCGCCCTTTGAGGTTGTAGAGCTGCGTTCCCAGGCCTTTAATTTGGTTCATGCTCACGTCAACAATCATAACTTCAAGCGCAATTTGTGGCTGTGGCTTATCAAGTTGATCAATGAGAGCCTCAATGCGCTGCCAATCATCACGGTTTGCAGCAACAATTAAACGGTTTCCACATCCGCGGCTTGTGGGAGTATTTTCTTGCTGCGTTTCTGCTGCGATCATGACGTCTTCAAAAACTTTAAAGCCTCCCTCAACAATAAGACTTTTCTCTGTTGCAGTTTTTGGGGGCTTAATTACTTCGGTCAGCAATGCTTGCATTTCCTGGGCTTTACTAAATCGCAGCTCTTTGATGTGTAATCGTGAGTCTGCATTTTCGATGGGAATATCAATATATTTAATAATGAATTCTTTAATGCGCGCTACTGCTTTCTGTGTGCCAAGCAAGATGATCATATTGCGGATTGGCTCAGAAATGATCTTTGCCTGATTAGAAAAATACATAGCATCTTTTTGATTTAGTGAAGAGAATCTGATGATTCTGTCTGATCCCGTGTCGTTGGTGTTTCCAAGGATATCCGTAAATATTTTTTGTACGTTGTCTGAGCTTGTGAACTGGAGAGGTACCATTGCCAGGTCTTCGCCCTGGCAGCCAAGATCAAGTTCACGTATGATGCTACAGGCTGTTTTTATATTGAGCGCTGTGTCTTTTATTATCAGTGCATTAAGATTCTGATTAAAAATAATACTTTTTGGATCAAGCATGCTGCCCAGGATCTTACTAACATTTTCAGACTTCATGTTTTTTAAGAAATAGATGTAGCGAATGATAGTGTCTGTGTTTGGTAAATTTGCTGGCTCAATCCCATTGCTTGATGAATAAGTAGGCAAAACTTCCTGGGTATTTGCTTGTGCTGGTACCACGCGGTACATCTCATTAACAAGTACAAGGCTGAAGCCATTAATATCAAGTAGTGTAAAGAGCACATCCCACGCCTGTGCAATAGTCATAGGTGTGCGCGTGCTTAGGCTTACTTTGACCCCATCAAGATCTTTATGGGGGACAATATTAATTTTTTTCTGTTCGCCAAGATAGTGTAGAACGCTTGCAAGTGAAGCATTTTCAAAGTTCAAATAAATACTAGGAATGTCTTTTGTAGGGTCGTTAGCGAGTGCTGGAATTTGGGCTGCTTGGGTAATGGCCGTGACTTGCGAGGCTGCAGCGGATTGGACACTGCCAGGCTTTGCGCTCTGTATAGGTGTTGTGTCAATCACAACATTTGCCGCAGGGACGGCAGCATTGCTCCATGGGGCACTTAAAAAAGAAGCAAAAACAAGCATAAATAAAAGAGCCATTCCGTATCCCTTTGTCAGTCTGAAGTCGATTTATAGCGCTTGGTTGCGATGGTAATTGTTACATTTATTTTGTTGCTACTTGTTGCTTTAATAATGCATTCTTTCACGAATACAATATCTTTTTTATTGAGCTCAACTAATGCTTTGACTAGGCGGTCTGAAGTCAAATCTTTAAAAGTTACCGGTAGTAATATTTCATCAAATTTTTCATTCATAGATTCTGTACGAGTTTCCCAGTTGCCATCTGGGGTAAGCGCTTGATCGCGGTAAAATTGTTCAAAATAGCCACGAATTGAAAAGTCTTTTTCAAGATCTAATTTTTGTCTGAGTCGTAGTTCGTCGCGTACAATCTCTCTATTGTTTTCGATGATTTGGTATGCCTTAATAGTTTGTGTATTGAGAACACGGAGTTTTTGTAGGAGCTCTGTTTTTTTGCTTTGAATCGAGTAGACCATAAAACAGCCAAACCCGAAAACGCCCACCAAAAAACCAATGATGTGCATTTTAAATTCACGCTGATCAAGAGTGTCAAAATAGGCAATAAGTTTGTTTAATGCTTCCATCATTCTTCCCTCAAGCTCATTCTGATGTTAAAGTTTACACCGCCTTCTGGGGCTGGAGTTGCATCAGCTTGGTCAGCATCTGGTATTTTCAGCAGCGATGATTCCTTAAATCTGCCCTCAAGGCCTGCCCAATCACCAAAATGCTCTCCTGTCTTT
>JBIIJF010000061.1:0-5617 GCA_044234015.1 Candidatus Babeliales bacterium | reverse complement strand
AACCCTTAATATTTTCTTGTACCATTTTTCGTTTTTCTTTAACCACCGGAGTTAGTACATGGTGGCCACTAGCATAATCTTGGTGCTTTGCCATACGAGACGCTGCAAACAAAAAGGGATTCATCTCATCTAGTTGCTCTGGCACCTTGTCAACAGCATCCGCACAGCTAAGGATAGGGTCATTAATTTTTTCATGCTTTGCCGCTTCTCCACGCAACTCGCAACTCATGTGGCCATTTCTTGTATGGTAACTCAAAGTACAACGTGAATACACTCCTCTGGATACCAACCATGAAGCACTGTCGCCTTCTTTATTTCTAAAATCTTTAATCTGGAGCCCATGATGCCACGCTGCTTGCTTTAGCATTTTTTGAGACTTTTCTGGATCTTCAGTAAAATGTGTTCTAATTTGAGCAGTAAATGCTTCATTAGAAACTGCTGGTATAATTTTTTTATACACGCCAGGCATCAGTTGCGCCAACAAACACATCACATTGGTAAAATTACAAATCAAATCATATTTTTGGTTGCCATGTTGTTTATTGTACTCTAGGCCTGGTCGATTAGAGATGGCCTCTGCCCATGCATTACGTGCTTCTTGGCTGTCTTGCGCGGCAAGTGTTGGATATTTTGCAAAATAAGCAATTACCTGGGGATCGTAAAAACCTTCAGGAGCAGCTGGAATTTCAAACTGCTTTGTTTTTGTGTTGTAGAATGCAGCATTACAAAAGCCGCGCATCCCAGATTCACCACAGTCAGAAAAAGTATGCCCTGACAACAATGTTGCTATTGCTTGAGTAGGTGGCTTTGGGAGATTAAATCCATACTGGTCGACAAGTCGCTCAATACAGGCTGCTTCAAGCTTAGCTGTTTTTGCACAGGCAACGGGATCGACCGCATTACTGCCAGAGTTTTGTGCAAACAGTGCAATATTTTCTTGCGCCTGAAATGTTGTCTCTGCACCCATGACAAATTTTGCCCAAAAGAATGAGCGAATAATGCTTGCACAGAACTGCGTCTCTTCAAACTGTCCAGCCTCTTTGCATGCAATCAAGGTTTTCATTAATAATTTTTTAGTGCTTTCATACTCTTCTTTATTCTTTTTCCCGCTGCGCGGTTGCTTGGCAAGAGGCTCTGTATCGATTGTCACCGTGCCATCAATAACCGCCTTGTACAACAGTCCAAGAGCCTCCGGAGTCAAATGATAAACACAAGATGATTGGCGCTTGGTTGGTGCTAGAGTGCTACCTGCAAGGTAAAAAAATTGTTGCAGCAATGTGCCCAATGGGCTAAATGAGCTGTCTGGCACCAGGCGCTGTTGGCCGTTGTCCAGTGTTACTGTTTTTGGGGTTACCAGTAGAGCGTACAAGCCTTTGATGATGCCAAGTTCCCAGAACATAGCTCCGTGCAGCAATGTTGCATTGCGCATCTGCGGCGAGGCATTAACCAGCTGATCTTTAAGGAGCAACGTTCTTGCCTCAGGGCCTTCATCTGTGCTTGTGCTAAACCACGATTTTTGTTGCGCAGCAAAGATATTTTTTGGGGGGGAAACTAAGAATCGATGATTAAGCAGTGAAGCAGAACCAGTACATCGCTGCGCTGTGCGTTTTACCGCACACTGAAGGCGGTTAAGACGAACAGCTGCCCGTATATCGCATGTAACCATAGCAATCAAGGCTAAGGCAAGCATAAGCGCTCTAGCAAACTGCTTCTTCATTGCGACTCCAAATTTTATATTGTGATTAAGATGCATCAATTATTACATTTATTAATTCTATCAGAAATGAGCATTGGCACAAAGGCCACTTTAATGAGGTTTTATGCAAAATTAACCCCAAAAGAGCTCTTTTGGGCAGTTTTCTGGTATCAAACCATCTCCATTTTTAGAATTAAATCGTAGAATTTTTATTAAAATAAGCCCTGAAATAGGCTTTATTTTTGAGGATCAGACAACTGAAAACTCAGCAGCTCATTAGCCCAAGCTGTAGCCATGCCACTTTCTTGAAGCTTGTTACACAAATTTTCCATAAAAGATTGGCGACCGCCAGGGGACATAAAAAGTTTTACACTGAACCAGTCTTTGTCTAAGCGTGGCTCCAAAATACTTGCATCTAGCTTTCCAGCAAAAATAACCTGTTTAATGCCACGTTTTTCCAGATCATTAAACAATACCCCAAGCTTGTAGCGTTGCTGGGCAATAATATCGGTTGTTAAGCCAAAATGCTCACGGATTGGATCAAAATTGTCTTCTGGGGATAGCATCACCACACAAAATTGCTTATTTGCCCTATGTAATTCACGACAGATTGCCACCGGCTCATCGCCAGTCCCAGCAATAACAGCAACAGGATCATTCATACAGGCAATTGCTGAACTTACAGAATTCTCTAGCAAAACAGAAATAGGCATAGGATTATCTACAGTAGAATAGCTAGGCTCACTAGGAACAAAATTTAGGACAAAACATCCACCAGAAAACAAAAATGGCAACGAAAAAAGAACTGCTATTTTTGCCCGATTATGGGATCCACCTGGGTTAGAAAACTGCCTTATTGGCATGATTGGCGCTCTTCTCTGCATCATAGAATGAGTCACTGGACCAGAGCAACGTCTTAGTGCTGCGTGACAAATATTCTGCCCGCCCCAAGCCGTGATCATCAACCATACCAGCGTAATTTTTCTTAGTGATACCATTGTAAATCTTTTAATTTTCAGCTGATCCTGCTGATCTTGCTGATCTTGCTGATCTTAATACTTCTATTACATCATTAATCTTAGCTTTTTTCTTAGCATGATCCAATGGAGTCCTTCCAGATATATCTCTCTGTTCAGGATCAAAGCGAGCGTCAAGCAGCACCTTAACAACCGCAGGATTTCTAGCGGTGTGCAGTGGCGTTCTGCCTTTGTTGTCAACAATAGTCTTTGGTTCTACTGAAAGATTTTTCAGCTCAGTAACTAAGTAATTCAAGGCCTTTGGATCTTGAATAGTATGGAATGGTGTTAAACCATTTCCATCATGAACAACTAAGGTTTCCAGGCAAACCTTCTTGTTTGGCGACCAGTAGCTATTCACTTCAGCCGCAATCAATGCTTTAGCAGCAACCTCATCAGGCGCTTCAAACAACGCAGTTCTACCTTTTTTATCTTTGTTTTTAAAAGAAGCCCCGACCTGCAGTAACGCTTCCACTACAGCCCCATTACTAGCCGTATGTAATGGTGTTTTTTTATTATTATTTTTTGCGTTTACATCAAAGCCAAGTCCATTGATTGAACCATGACCTTCCAGGGCGGCAACATTCTCTGAATTCGACAAATTATGTAATGGAGAATTTCCATAATTATCAACGGCAAACTTTTTTATTTCTATTTTAGCTTTTGTTGCAGCTTTAGTTAAGGCATGGAGAACATCATCATTCACAGCCGTATGAAAGACAGTCCGCCCATGAGAGTCCTTCTGGGTTATTTTTGCACCGTGTTTAATCAATGCGCTAACAACCTCAGGATTAGCCGCTTTAAATAATGGCGTCTGTCCATCCTCATCAGCCTTATTCACGTCTTCTTTTTTTTGAGTAACTAAAAAATCAACTTGTTGCGCAGTTCTTGCATTAAAGAGAGTTAGTGGTGGCTCAGCTCTTTGCTCTGAAGGTTGCGCAAACAAACTCCTCATTGGTTCCCACAGCTTACTACCATCCTGTATCGGCTTATGTTCATAAACATTTAATGCGGTGAAACCACCAATTCCTAACCAGGCCATAAGACGCAAGCGACGCATGAATCTTTCAAACCACGACGTAGATTTTGCAAACCACGACGTAGATTTTGTACCAGAATTTACTGCAGCAGCTTGCTCCAGAGCAACACGATCTATCTTTACGTCAGGCTTTCGCTGATGCAAAACTCGGCCTATATCGGCCCTTAGTCCATTGGCGACCCTTCTAGTCAGCATTCCTCCAAGAGAACTAGCAGCCTGCGTAGCCACCATTTCTCGAAGAAGACCAACAGCCTGTCCCTGCTCTGAGCAGAAAAAGCCCACGAGCGCAAGCAATAGCAGCATAATTTTATTAAAGTACAACATAATATTCACTCCACCCTTAATTGTTCTTATTTCTAATTGTATTTATATTAACAGTTTTTGGCAAAATCACAAACGGGTAGATAAGGTGGCTTTGTATCTGAATTTTTAAAAACAATGCAAAAAAATCAAAAACACCTTGTAATTTTTGATTGGATTTTAAAATTTACAAGGTATTTTTGCTTAATTATTCCAAAAATTATCTTCTTTGTCTTTTTCTATGCTTGCTTTTGCATCTCCTGTCTGCCTATAAAATAGATGGCTTTTGAAGAAAAAATGATGAACAAGGAGAACCATGCACAGACTTTTTCGGTGTTTAGCCCTATTTCTTACCCTACTACCCCTCATCAGCCTAGTAGCCAAACAGAGCCGGCATGTAGGCCAATCGTTCATCTTGACCTTACCGGAAACAACTAATAAAAAAAGACTGCGCTCTTGGCTTGAGCAAGCGCGCCCAGCAGGAGTCATGCTCTTGGCCTCACATGTACAAAACCGTAAAAAAACAGCCGAATTAACGACTTTTTTGCAAGAACAGGCAACCGCACTTGGACTCCCCCCCCTGATTATCGCTATCGATTGGGAGGGTGGCATCGTATCCAGGCCAACAGAAATGGGCGATTTTCATTCTATTCCTAGCCCCTGGGCACTTGCTCAGGTTGGTCGGCAAGCCTGCTTTCAGGCAGCCTTTTTGATCGGCACCCAGATGCGCTCGGTTGGCATCACCATGAATTTTGCCCCATCACTTGACCTCTTTGGCAAGCATATTTTAGCAACACGCTGTTTTGCAGCAGAGCCTGCAACCGTTGCAGAGTGCGGTATTGCTTTTACCCACGGGCTTATTGCGGCAGGGGTTACGCCGGTCGTTAAACATTTTCCTGGCCTTGGAAGCGGCACCGCAGACACCCATGAAGCTGCGGTAAAAATTGCCCATACAGACGTTAGCACGCAGCCCGACACGCAACCATTTCTTGCGGCACTGCGCGATGGAAACTGTGCCATTATGGCAACCCATGCAACATGTGCCGAGTTCGGCCCATTTCCCATAACACGCTCGGCACAAGCCGTACATTTTTTACGTCAACAAAGAAAAGATGCACTGCTTATCACAGATGATTTTTGTATGAGCGCCGCATCCATGAGCACAACCCAAGAAGAGGCAATTGCTCAGTCCCTTGCCGCTGGCTACGACTTGGTTATTTTTTCTGGCAAACCTGATGAGCAAATCGCGATTATTAAAAACCTCAACGATCAACAAACCAAACAGGGGAATTCTAAAAAATTCTTGGCGAAAAAGCACGCGAATTCTGAGCAATTGCACCCCGCGGAGATTGACGAAGAAGCCTTTGCTCACCAGCTTGCTTGCTCGTACCTACAAACTATCTATGTTCCCCCTCTCAAGGGCAAGCCGGTAATTTTAGTCACAACAGATCTGCCAAGTATTCGCCCCCCAGAAAAATGGTTTTTGCGAGATAAAAAGAGCTTTTTAAACCACCGGTTAGCAGATGAAGATGCGCGCATTTTGCAAGAATTTATCATTAATCCTAA